>JANOYK010000067.1:0-5126 GCA_031428855.1 Burkholderiales bacterium
TTCATGCCGCCCGAGAGTTCCGATGGTTTTTTGTGTTCGGCACCCTTCAGGCCAACCATCTCGATATAGCGCAGCGCACGGGTCTCGGCTTCGTTGCGCGGCAAATCAGGCCAGCGCGAATTGACGGCGAACAGCACGTTCTTTTTCACCGACAGCCACGGCATCAGCGCGTGGCTCTGGAACACCACGCCACGCTCCAGGCCCGGCCCTTTGACCTCACGCTTGAGCATGAAGACGTTGCCGCTGGTGGCGCTGTCGAGACCGGCCAGCACATTGAGGATGGTGGTCTTGCCGCAGCCGGAGTGGCCGATGATGCAGACGAACTCGCCTTTGGCAATGTCAAACCAGACGTTCTCGAATACCGGCACCGCACCCGGCGCAAACGACTTGCCGAGGCCTTCGATTTTCAGAAACTCATCCATGCGCGGCCCTCACTATGCCCTGTACGCTCTGCGTGAAATGATGCATGTGCCGCCGCGCTTCAATCAACATACGACACCAGCTGTTGCAGCCGTGCAAACAAAAAGTCGAGAAACATGCCCGATACGCCGATGACGAGAATCGCGAAGATCACGTTGGTGATCGACAGGTTGTTCCACTCGTTCCAGACGAAGTAGCCGATGCCGGTGCCGCCGACCAGCATTTCGGCGGCGACGATGACCAGCCAGGCGATGCCCATCGAGATGCGCATGCCGGTGACGATGGTCGGCGCGGCGGCGGGCAGGATCACCAGGAAGGCACGGCGCAGCGGTGTCACTTCCAGCGTGGCCGCGACGTTGAGCAGGTCGCGCCGCACCCCGGCCACACCGAACGCGGTGTTGATGAGCATCGGCCAGATTGAGCAGATGAAGATGACGAAGATGCCCGAAGTGGAAGAATCTTTGATGGTGTAGAGCGCGAGCGGCATCCAGGCCAGCGGTGAGATGGGTTTGAGCACCTGGATGAAGGGGTTGAGCGCTTGCGACAGCAGCGGTGACATGCCGATCACAAAGCCCAGCGGAATCGCCACGAGACAGGCGATGAAAAAACCCAATCCGACGCGCAGCAGTGAGTGCCCAAGCTGGATCGCGATGCCTTTGTCGTTGGGCCCGTTGTCGTAGAACGGATTGGTGAGGTGCTTCCAGGCCGCCTCCCCAATCTGCAGCGGCGTGGGGAAACCCGATGTCTTGGTTGCCCCCGGGTCTTTGCCGAGCAGCTTGAGGTACTCGGGGTCGACGCCCGCGTTGGCGGCTGCCGCGCTCGCCACCGAGGACGCGGACGGCAGTGTCGCCAGATGCCACGCCAGCAGCAGCAGCGCCAAAAACGCCACTGACAAGGTGGCGGCGAGCGCGCTGCGGCGTTGCGTGGCAGCCATTACGCCGCTTTCCGGATCGCGAAGCTGCTGGCGTATTCCTTCGCGCGGGCCGGGTCAAATTCCTTGCCCATCACCTTGAATTTTTTGTAGGCGCCCTCCGGCACTTTTTGGTCGAGCTCCTTCATGCGTTTCTTGGCATCGGTCAACAGGAACACCTGCTCGGCAATTTTCTTGTAGTCCACATCGCCTTTGACATAGCCCCAGCGCTGCATTTGCGTCAGCATCCACACCGCCATCGACTGCCACGGCACCGGGTCGAAATCGGCGCGATCGGGCACGGTCTTGATGCCGCCGAGACCATCGGCGAATTTGCCGGTCAGCACTTGCGCGACCACGGTTTCGGGCTGGTTCAAATACGCCGTTGGCGAGATCACCTTGGCGATCAACTCGCGGTTTTTCGGGTCGCGCGCCATCGCGGCGGCGGTCAGCACCGAGCGGTAGAGCGCGGCAAAGGTGTTGGGGTTTTGCTTGATGAATTCTTCGGACACGCCAAACGCGCAGCAGGGGTGGCCGTCCCACAATTCTTTCGACAGGATGTGGATGAAGCCGACCTCGTCGTAGACCGCGCGTTGATTGAACGGATCCGGCCCGAGGAAGCCGTCGATATTGCCGGCGCGCAAATTGGCCACCATCTCCGGCGGCGGTGTGACGCGGATCTGCACATCGGTATCCGGGTTGAGGCCGTGCTCAGCGAGGTAATAGCGCAGCAGGAAGTTGTGCATCGAATACTCGAATGGCACGGCGAGCTTGAAGCCCTTCCATTGTTTCGGGTCGCGCTTGTCCTTGTGCTTGTTGGCCAGGGTGATGGCCTGGCCGTTGACGTTTTGAATCGTCGCCACGCGCATTTGCGACATGGTGGAACCCAGGCCCATCGACATCGCAATCGGCATCGGCGACAGGAAGTGGGAGGCGTCATGCTCCTTGTTAATCATCTTGTCGCGGATCAGCGCCCAGCCGGCCGTCTTGTTGAGGCTGACATTGAGGCCTTCCTTTTTATAAAAACCCAGCGGGTCGGCCATGATGAGGGGCGTGGCGCAGGTGATGGCGATGAAGCCAAGTTTGAGATCCTTTTTTTCGAGCGAGCCCTGTTTTTCCTGTGCCATCGCCTGCAATTGGCCGATCGGCAGCAGGCTGGAAATAGCCGACATGGCGGTACCGCTGCCGACTGCGCGCAGGAATTTGCGGCGCACGCTGTCTTGCGGGAACAGCGCCTTGATAAGCGTGGCCTCGACGAAATCCTGCGACAGGGTCTCGGCATCGCTGCCGCGCTTTTGCAACGCCAAGGCGGTGGCGGCATCGTGCGCGCCCTGATCGTGGTGTTGGCCGCAGGAGCAGCCCGGGCCCAAGGTGGATTCTGGATCGTAGGGTTGGTAGACAGAATGCGGCATAGCGGACTCCTTCGTGCGGTTGGATGACAAGGTATCTGGATTGACACAATGCAAACATCACGCCAGCCATGAAAATGGCGTAGTGCTGGCACTACAACGGGCGCTGCGCCACCCGGCACCGCGCGCCGCCTTACATCGTCATCAAGCCGTGTTTGACCGCATACATGGCGATGCCGACATCGTTGTGTGCGCCGGTTTTTTCCAGAATGCGCGCGCGATAAGTCGAGACCGTGTTGGGCGACAGCTTGAGCCGCACGGCAATGTGGCCGACGCTGTCGCCGGCGGCGATCATCTGGAACACCTGATATTCGCGTTGCGAAAGGGCCTCGTGCGGCGCGCTGCCGGTGTTGACCGCGAGCTGCGCGGCGAGGTTCTCTGCCAGCGCGGCGCTGACGTAAATACCGCCGCCTGCCGCCTTGCGGATGGCACCGGCCAATTCGTCCGGGTCCGCCCCCTTGTTGACGTAACCGGCCGCGCCGAGCTTGAGGCAGCGCGAGGCGTATTGCTTCTCGGGGTAGGTTGAGAGCATCAACACCGGCAGGCGCGGCAGCTCGTCTTTGAGCGCTTTCAACACATCGAGGCCATCGCGCACCGGCAGGGCGATGTCGAGCAGCACAAGATCAATCGCAAGGGTGCGCGCCTGCGCCAGCGCGGCGGGGCCGTCGGCGGCTTCTCCCGCGACTTCAATGTCTTTCGTGTCGGCGAGGATTTGCTTCAACCCCTCGCGCACGATGCGGTGGTCGTCACACAACAAGACGCGGATCATGGCGGGTGGGTGCTTCGACACCGGGGTTAAAACCTGCGTGGAAACCGTTGGTGGGAGCCATTGTTGGCTGTTCATTGCTCTGTGGCAGCGGCATCACCATGCGCACACACGTGCCCGCATCCGGGGCGCTGGTGATGGTGACGCGCCCGCCGAAATGGCGCGCACGCTCGCGCATGCCGATCACACCGTAACTGGCGCGGCGGTTGAGCGCGGCAGCGGCGGCACCGATGCCGTTGTCTTCGACCTGAATCGTCAACGCATCGTCATCCAGCGTGATGGCAATGGCGGTGCGTGCCGCCTGCGCATGGCGCGCCACGTTGGAGAGCATCTCCTGAAAAATGCGGAACACGGCGGTGGCGAGTGCGCCGCCCGGCGCATCGACGCCCGCCGCGATATGGATGCGTGACTCGCAGGCGATCTCGGTCGAGTCGCGGAATTCGGAGATCTGCCATTCGAGTGCGGCGAGCAGACCCTGATGATCGAGGATGCTGGGGCGCAAATCGGTGATGATGCGCCCCACATTTTCGACCGCGCCTTCGATCAGGCGCGCCATGGACTGGCATTTGTGCGCCAGCGCTTCATTGTTATCGAGGCGGCGCTGCATCCAGTTCACGTCAAATTTGAGGGCTACCAGCAGGCTGCCGAGTTCGTCGTGGATCTCGCGTGCAATGCGGGTGCGCTCTTCTTCGCGCACCGAGTGGCTGTGCGCCGACAGCTCGCGCAGCTGCGTGAGCGCGGCGGACAGCTCCACCGTGCGCTCGCTCACGCGCGCTTCGAGTTCATCCTTGGCACGCTTGAGCAGTTCCTCGGCGCGGTGCCGCTCGGTGATATCGAGAAATGTGATGACCGCCCCTTGCACCACCCCTGCGGCGATGATGGGATAGGACGAATACTCGGCGTCGAAGGCGCGGCCATCGGCGCGCCAAAACACCTCGGTATCGACGCGGCACGGCAAACCCTGCCGGAACGCGCGAAAGATCGGGCAATCGTGCTCGTGGTAATGCGCGCCGCCGCGCTGGGTGTGATGAATCAGCTCGTGCATGTTGCGCCCGAGCGTCTGCTCGACCGTGAAGCCGAGCATGGCGGCACCGGCGCGGTTGATGAAGGTGCAGCAGCCGGCCAGGTCAATGCCGAAGATGCCATCACCGGTCGATTCGAGCAGCAGGGCGAGCTGGTCGTTCCAGACGCTGGCGGCGGAGGTAGAGGTGGCAGAGGGGGCAGAGGGGACGAACGCGGCGGAGACGGCGGACGTGGCGGACGCGGCAGATTGAGGCATAAGCGATTCAGGGGCGAGAGGCCGTAATGTGGTGTTCTGGCGATAAGGCGTTCTGCATCTGCCGGTGCTTTGTTTGTCGCAACGTCTGTGCCAAGCCAATGCGCGATGCACGCGTGCGCCAGCCCGGCATGGCTGGGGCTTGGATCGCATGCTCGTCTTCTCAATTCGCCAACTTGGTGCGTTTTTCGCAGCCATGCACCAAGTTGATTGCGTCAATCTGTCAACAGGGGCGCGACACCAGCGCCGCGACACGCTAAAATTGCGCCTCTGTGCATAGGCCGCAGGCCGCAATTGTCTTGCGGACCTTGTGCATGGCGCAGTCATATCGACTCAATTCATTCC
>JANOYK010000068.1:0-3595 GCA_031428855.1 Burkholderiales bacterium
GTTATCGCTGGCGGATTCCTTGAGCTGGGCTGCGACGGCCGGTTTCGCTTCCGGTTTTGCGTCGTCTTTTGCGCCGGGCTTGGCTGCCGGTTTGCCCGCATTTCTGCCAGCGGGATCCTCCGGCGCGCCTTCCGGAAACGCAGTCTTGAACTTGCCCGACAAACGCACCGCCAGCGGCAGGCTCTGGTTGAGCGGCACGAAGCCTTTCATCGCGGTATCGCCCGAGAGGGAAGCGACGATGCCGTCGATCATCATGGTGTTTGCGGACGAGCGGATCAGGTCGCCAACCTTGATGCCCTCGGGCGGCTTGATGTCGAACACACCGGAGAACGCCAGCAGCAGGGTGTCGATCTGGCCGAGGGAGACGTCGTCGCGGTTGAAGGCCTTGCGGTTGAGCGTGAGCACGGTGGGGGTGGTGCGCTGGCCGCTGCCGGAGGCGTAGTTAATGTCAGCCAGCACCTTGCCCGGCTCCATGCCGACACCCCAGGCCTTGAACAGACGCGGCAGACTCGACTGCCCGGCCTGGCCGCTGGCCATTGGCATCATCGGATTCGGCTGCTGGTCGAAATACATGTGCGGGTCAACAAAGGCAATCAGCTTGCCGCCGCGCAGCACGAACTGGTCGAGCGCGTATTCGGCGCGCTCGGAAATGTCGCGCGGCTGGATCAGCAGGATGGTTTTGATGGCAGGGTCGATCGACTCGACATCGATGCCGAGGGTCTTGACATCGAAGTCGCGCTTGAGTTCGGATGCGAGTGCCCAGGCCTCGGTCGGCTGGCGCGACATCGGGTTGAACGGCGCGCCCATCACCGGCAGCGCGCTCATCACACCGAGCACCGGTTTATCGGTCACGGCCACGCGCATGATGGCGCGGATCAGGTCGTATTCGAGCAGGCGCTCGCGCTGCGCGCTGAGCGCGGAGATGGCCTGTTTGCGGTCCAGCCGCGACACCGACAAGCCGAGATAAAACTGCTCGCCGGAGGTCAATGTTTGCGGCTCGACGCCATCGAGCTGGGCCGCGTCTTCTTCGTCCGAGTCGGGCTTGGGATTGAACCGTTCGATCACCAGGTTGCTGCCCGCCACCGCCTTGAATTCGCGCAGCAGGTCTTCGACGTTTTTGGCGAAGGTTTTGAGCTGCACCGGCATGGCGGCGTCGCCCTGCGAGATATAGACGCGCACTTTGACCGGGGCATCGAGCTTGGCCAGGGCGCGGCGGGTGCCGTCAGACAGGGTGTAGAGCCGGCCTTGGGTAAAGTCGGCGCGCACGGCGGTGCGCCCGGCGAGGAAGTTGAAGGCGATCAACAGCACTGCGAGAGCGGCGAGACCTGCGGCCGAGAAGACCAGCGCTTCGTGTTTTTTGAGTGCTTGCGTCATGCTATTCATCCGGCCCTCCGGTTGCGCAGAATCGTGGCGGTAGCGAACAGCGCGAAAGCGATGATCGAGACAAAGAACAGCAGGTCACGCGAATCGATCACGCCGCGCTGAAAGCCGTCGAAGTGGGTCATCACCGAAAACGCGGCCACGGTGTCGATCACGGCCGGGCTGGCCCAGCGCGTGAGCATGTCGGTCACCGGGCCAAAGCCGGCCAGGATCAGGAACAGACACAGCACCACCGAGATGATGAAAGCGACCACCTGATTGCGCGTGAGCGCTGAGGTCATGGAGGTGATGGCAAGGTAGGCGCCGGCCAGCATGAAGCTGCCCAGATACCCGGCGAAGATTTGGCCGTTGTCGGGCGAGCCGAGCCAATTGACCGTGAGCACCACCGGAAAGGTGAGCAGCAGCGCGATGCCGAGGAACAGCCAGGAGGCGATGAACTTGGCGACGATGGCTTCCCACGGGTTGATCGGCATGGTGAGCAGCAGTTCGAGTGTGCCGGCGCGGCGCTCTTCGGCCCACAGGCGCATGCCGATGGCCGGCACCAGCACCAGGTAGAGCCACGGATGCCAGGTGAAGAAGGACGCGAGGCCAGCTTCACCGCGCTCGAAAAACGCGCCGACGGTGAAGGTGAAAAACCCGGTCAGCAGCAGGAAAATCACCAGAAACACGTAGGCCACCGGCGAGCCAAAGTAGGCGCCCAGCTCGCGCTTGGCGATGGCGCGGATGTGGCGCAGGGTGTTTGAAGGCATGGCGGCGGGTTTGGGGATGGCGTTCGTATTGGTGGTCATGCGCGCACCGTGTCGGAAAAAGTGAGGTTGCGGAATACTTCGTCGAGATGGCCTTCTTCGACATGCAGCTCGGCTACCTGCCAGCGCTGGCGCCCGGCCAGGTCCATGAGGGCGCGCGCCAGGGCCGCACCGGCGGTTTTGTCTTTGGGCAATACCCGCACGCTGGCGCCGTACACCTCGGCGCTGGCGGCTTCAGGCAGGGCGGCGCAGGCGGCTTGCACCTGTGCGGCGTCGGTTGCGCTGATTTGCAGCGTGACGCGGCCAGCCGATTGCGCCATCGCCTTGAGCGAGGCCGGGGTGCCGTTGGCCACCATGCGGCCGCGGTCGATGATGATGGCGCGGGTGCAGGCAGCATCGACTTCTTCGAGAATATGGGTCGAGAAAATGACGGCCTTGTTCTGACCCATGTCACGGATCAGATTGCGCACCTCGTGTTTTTGATTCGGGTCCAGGCCATCGGTCGGCTCGTCCATGATGAGCACGTCGGGGTCGTGGATCAGCGCTTGCGCCAAGCAGGTGCGGTGGCGGTAACCCTTCGATAGCGTCTCGATCGACTGGTGCAGCACGCTATCCAGAAAGCAGCGCTCGACCACGCGGTGGACCGCGCGTTTACGCGCATCACCGGCGAGGCCGCGCAGTTCGGCGATGAACAGCAGAAAGCCGTTGACGCTCATGTCCGGATAAGACGCGGCACTCTCGGGCAGGTAGCCGATCAGGCGCTTGGCCGCGAGCGGTTCATCGGCGACATCGTGGCCGCCAATCGATACCCGCCCCGCAGTGGCCGGCAAGAAGCCGGTAATCATGCGCATGGTGGTGGACTTGCCCGCGCCGTTGGGCCCGAGAAAGCCCAGCACTTCGCCGCGCTCGACAGTGAAAGTGAGGTCATCGACCACGCGGCGCTGGCCGAATGATTTGGTGAGGTGTTCGATCTGGATCATGGCTTCCCTGTTTGAAATAACAATGCCCAACAGCGCCGCAGGGTGTCGCCCTGCGAGCCGCTGCCACCATCGATTGTGGAGGCATGGCCCTTGCGATGCGCTCCTGGAGCGGCTCTCCGGGCCGATGCGGATTTTATTTTTTAATGCTGGCGCTGACCCTGCTGTCAACCCCGTGAGCCGGACATTATGGGGCTTGGCGCACGGCTCACTGACTTGCCCGGTGCAGCCCGGTGTGCGGCGCGCGCCAGTCACCAAGCTTGACCCCGCGCCTGCCCCCGCGCCCCATCACTGCGCCGCACGCAGCGCCGCGATGCGCTCCTCCAGCGGCGGGTGGGTCGTAAACAAGCGCTTGAAGCCGTCACCCACGCCACCGGCAATGCCGAACGCCGCCATCTTGTCAGGCAGCGGCTGGGGGTGCAGGCCACCCAAACGCTGCAGCGCGGAGATCATGTTCTGCCGCCCGGCCAGATTGGCACCGCCGGCATCGGC
>JANOYK010000069.1:0-3593 GCA_031428855.1 Burkholderiales bacterium
CCAGCGCTTGCAGTTTCGCGCGGCCCGCGCGCGTGAGCGTGGCCGGGCCGGTGAGGATCAGCGGCTGCTTGCCACCGGCCAGCCATACCAACAAACTGGCAGCAGTGACATCGCCAAGAGGCATGGTGGGAGCGGCTCGCAGGGCATCATTGCCTTGAAAGTGTTGCGCACCAACGGTTTCCGGCCTGGTGCTGGTAGAAGATTCGAGCGCATCAGTGGGCAGCGACACATGCACCGGCCCAGGCCGCCCCGATGCTGCCTCGCGCAACGCGCGCAACCCATCGCCACCCAACGAATCCGCACTCGCCGCCGTCCACGCCGCTTTTGTCACCGGTGCCGCCATCTCGGTCTGGCGCATCTCCTGAAACGATCCCTGGCCGGCCTGATCGTTCGGCGCATGCCCGGACAGCAACACCACCGGCGACTCACTCATCTGCGCGGTGTAGAGCGCCGGCACCGCGTTAGCATGCCCCGGCCCGCCCGTCACCAGCGCCACCGCCGGCTTGCCGGTGATACGCGCATACGCATCGGCCATATGCACGGCAGCGGCCTCGTGGCGCACGTGAATCAATTCGATACCCGCATCAAGCGCCGCGTCAAACACCGGCATGATGTGATTGCCCGAGAGCGTGAAGATGCGCGTCACACCCGCAGCGCGCAAGGTTTGGCACAGCGCATCCGCGCCACGATTGGATTGCATATAGTCCTCGTTATGTGCCCGCAGGCACGTATGGGGCAGCGGCAGAAACCACAGATGCAATTGATGATGAACGCATCACAATTCACGGATGTTATTCGTGGTTGATCCGACGCATGGCTGCATTGAGCGTGTCAGCGAGAGGCGCAGATGTGGCGATGATGCCGTTTTTGCCCCGCACTACCCCGCACTCAACTTACGCGCCACAATGATCTTGCGCCACACCTCAAACTCCGCGCGCATCGCCTGTTCAAACGCTTCCGGCGTGTTGCCCACCGGCGTGAGGCCTTGCACAAACAGGCGGCCGCGCATCTCGGCGCTGTCGAGGACACCTGCGGTATCGCGCTGCAGTTTTTCCACCACCTCACGCGGCGTGCCGGCCGGCAGCAGGAAGCCGAACCAGCCCGCGTTCTCGAATCCCGGCAGGCCGCTCTCGTTCGCGGTCGGCACGTTAGGCAGCATCGCCGAGCGCTGTTTGCTCGTCACTGCGAGTGCCTTGATCTTGCCCTGATTCACAAACCCGACCGCGCCGGCCATGTTGCCGACCATCATTTGAATTTGCCCGGCCACCAGATCGTTGTAGCCGAGTGCTTCACCTTTGTAGGGCACGTGCTGGAGTTCGATGCCCGCCATCGCTGCGAAATTCTCGCCCGCCATATGCACCTGGCTGCCGACGCCGGCCGAGCCGAAGTTGATGGTGCCCGGTTTCGCTTTGGCGAGTGCAATCAACTCCTTGATGTTGTTGGCCGGCACGGCGGGATGGATCACCACCAGCATCGGCCCGGTTGCCACATTGGTCACCGGGATGAAATCTTTCTGTGCATCGAACGGCATCTTTTTATAGAGCGCCGGGTTGATCGTGAAGCTGCCCGACGCCATCAGGATGGTATAGCCATCGGGCGCGGCCTTGGCCACCACCTCGGCACCAATGTTGCCGCCCGCGCCGAGGCGGTTTTCGATCACGGTGGACTGGCCCCACAACTCGCCAAGTTTTTGCCCGGCGATGCGCGCCACCACATCAGTGGTGCCGCCCGCCGCGAACGGCACGACGATGCGCACCGGTTTGGTTGGCCAGGCTTGCGCGAAAAGGGTGGTTGAAAACGCCAGCAGCAGGGCTGCCAGCGCATGGTGTGGGTGGCGTGTGATGCGTGAAGTCATGGGGCCCTCTATTGAAAAACAATCGCGCATGCGGCGCATTATGTCTCAGCCGGTGAACGCGCCTTGCGCCGTGCCGCGCCGATCCAGCCGGTGGCCGAGGTGAAGCTGAACCAGAGCGCACCGGCCACCAGCACGGTGGCGAGACTGATGGTGGCGCGCTGGGACAGCATCGGGTCAGGCCGCCTTGGCTACAGAGGCGGGCGCCGCTGCGGGCGTAGCAGCCGGTGGGTGGCCTGACGCGGCAGCTACAGCAGAACTGGCAAGCGGCACTTGCGCGAGCGCCTGCAACTGCGCGAGCAGCGCATCAGCAATGATGACGCCATCGCGCGCGGCCTTGGCGGCGAGTGCATCACGCCGCGCACCGGGCAGGCGCACACCGTCGTCGGCCAGCATCGCGGCGATCAGGGTTTCAACCCGCTCGTAGTAGGCATCGTTGCCGGCCAGCGCGTTGGGGTCGATCACGATGAAGGCTTGACCCAGTTTGGGCTGGTTGCCCTCGGCCACAAAAAACGAATCAGCCTCGAAGCCGAACTGCGCGCCGGTGAGCGCCACTACCAGCAACTCCACCATCAGCGCCAGCATCGCGCCCTTGGTGCCACCAGCGGGAACCATCATGCCTCCAAGCGCCGCCTTCGCGTCCGTGGTCGGCTGGCCATGTTTGTCGAGTGCCCAGCCCGGCGGAATCGCCTCACCCTTTTGCGCCGCCAGCATGATCTTGCCGCGCGCCACTTCGGAGAGCGACAGGTCAATCGACAGCGCTGCGCCGTGTTTGCGCGGGAACACCGCAGCGATGGGGTTGGTGCCAAACAACGCGCGTTTGCCGCCCGTCATCGGCATCGCTGCCGGCGAGTTCCCCATGGCAATGCCCGCAAATCCGCTCGCACCAACGGTTTCCAAATGATAGGCCGCGACGCCAAAGTGATGGCTGTTGGTCACCCCGGCAAATGCAACACCGTGTTCGCGCGCGCGTGCGATTGCTTCGTTGATCGCCAAATCGCACGCGGGAAACGCAAGACCATTGCGGGCATCGACCAGCGCCGCACCACCCTTGGCACGCGCCACCACCGCCACGGCTTGGCCGTCGGCCCGCCCGTTCCTCAAAAACCCGGCGTACTGCGGCAGGCGCGACAAGCCGTGCGATGCCAGTCCTTGCGCCTCGGCAGCGATCAGCGCCTTTGCAGTGCTGGCCGCCATCGCCGCGCTGGCACCTGAGGCTTCGAGGGCGCGCTGCGCAAGGCCCTGCAGCTCAGTTAGCGAATATTGCAGCATGGTTGGCCGGTAAGCCTTGGGCACCAAGGGTTGTGGCGGGCTTCAGCCGGAAACCCTTGGTGGGTGCGGCTTCTGGCGTGCTATGTGTTCAGGCCGATTCGTAGAGCCGGGTCAGCACAAACTCGCGATGCCCGAGCGCCTCAGCCGCTGTGAGACGGCCATTGGCGGTGCGCAACATGCAGTCGAGCAACTGGTCGCCCGCACCTTCAAGGGTGAGTTCCGATTGCAACAGCGCCGACGTATCCACATCCATATGCTCGGGCATCAGGCGCACGGTGCGCGGGTTGGCGCAAATTTTGATGACCGGCAAAATCGGATTGCCGATCACATTGCCCTGGCCGGTGGGGAAGAAATGCACTGCAAAGCCGGAGGCCGCACACAGGGTGACCATCTCGGCCGCCGCGCTCGATGAATCCATGAACCACAGGCCGGGGTGGGTGGGCGTGCCGGCCTTGTCGATCACACCATC
>JANOYK010000070.1:0-5056 GCA_031428855.1 Burkholderiales bacterium
ATCGAGCTTCTTGTTGATATCGACCGCAAGCTTGCCAATATTGTCCATCATGCCGTCGGCGCGCGCCAGGGTGCGGCGGCCATCCCCGGCCAGCGCCGTGATGCCCTTGGCCGCAGGCTGCACCTCGTCGGTCAACTGGCCGATTTTTTTGGTTGCCTGCTGCAAATTGACCAGGGTCTGTTTGAGAATCTGCTGGTTGCCGTCGTCGAGCAGCTTGTTGATTTGGGTCATCGCCAACGCTGCTTTGGCCACCATGTCTTCGCCCGACACCGAGAAGCGGTCAAACATCGACGGGCGGATCGCGATGCGTACCGGATTGGCGGCGCTGGATGCCAGCTTCTTCACTTCCTTGATTTTTTCGTCCGCATCCATCTGGATGAAGGCGAGGCCGGTCAACCCCTGCAAACCGAGCTCGGCAAAGGTAGCGTTGGTGACCGGCGTGTCGGGGTCAATCCCGACCTTGACCAAGATCTGCCCCGGCTTGGCCTGATCGAATTCAATCGCCTCGACCTTGCCCACCGTCATGCCGCGATACTTGACCGCCGCCTGCACGTTAAGGCCGGCAATCGAACCGCTGGTGGTGAGCACATAGGGCGTGCGCTCCTGCGTGTCGCGGTTGAGCCACATCGCGGCAATCACCACCGCAATGGTGAGCAACACGGTGAAGACGCCCGCAATCAGGGCGTGAGATTTATTTTCCATGGGTTTCCATCGCCGGCTCAGTTAAAACGCGGTTGGACCGCAGTTAGACCATCAGTTAGACCATCGGTTAGACCACAAAAGGATACTCGCGAATCACTTCGATTGCGCGCTGGGCGCGCTCGCCCAGGAAGAATTTTTTGATGAACGGATGCGGCACCGCAATCACCTCACGCACCGGCGCATTGATCAGCACTTTTTGATCGGCCAGCACCGCCACCGTGGTGGAGATTTCGAACAGGGTGTCGAGGTCGTGCGTCACCATCACCACGGTGAGGCCCAGCTCGCGGTGCAGGTCGCGGATCAGCGCCACAAACGAGTCGGAGCGGTCGGGATCGAGACCGGCGGTCGGCTCGTCGAGAAAAATCAGCTCGGGTTCGAGCGCGAGCGAGCGCGCCAGCGCAATCCGTTTAATCATGCCGCCGGAAAGGTCAGACGGCATCTTGAACGCATGCCGCCCCTCGATGCCGACCATTTGCAATTTCAGCATCACGGCATCGCGGATGATGTCTTCATCAAAACATTTCAGCTCGCGCAACGGCAGCGCAATGTTGTCAAACACTGGCAGTGCCGAATAGAGCGCACCCTGCTGAAACAGCACGCCCCAGCGGTTGCGCATTGCCTGCAAAGCTTTTTTATCCTTCGAGTCGAGCCGCTGACCAAATACCTTGACGGTGCCCTGATGCGGCGTCTCCAGCCCGAGCATCTGGCGCAGCATGGTGGTCTTGCCCGAACCGGAGCCGCCCACCAGCGACAGGATGTCACCTTTTTTCACCGTGAGGCTGACGCCGGCGTGCACCACGTGATCGCCAAACTTGGTCCACAAGCCTTCGATCTCGATGATGTTGCCGCCGTCCCATTCGGGCACGCTGTGGGTGGCACCGTGGGAGGCGTGGCGGTTGCCGGGTTGGCCGGTGGTGTGACCGGCGTGCGACGGCAAGCTCATATGCCGACGTTCGAGAACGCCACCGCAAAAATTGAGTCGGCAATGATGACGACCGTGATCGATGCCACCACCGAACTGGTGACGCCCTGCCCCAGACTCTCGGTGTTCGGCTCAATCCGCAAACCGAAATGGCACGACACCAGCGCGATCAACATGCCGAACACCACGCCCTTGCCCAAGCCCAGCCACAGATTGGCAATTTTCACCGCGCCGGGCAAGGCGTTGAAGAAGTACGACAGTGACAAATCGAGCTGAATATAGGCGGCCACCATGCCGCCGATCAGCGAGATGGCATCGGTCCAGAGAATCAACAGCGGCATCGCAATCGCCAGCGCCACCACCTTGGGCAGGATCAGGCGAAAGCCGTGCGGAATCCCCATCACGGTGAGCGCATCGAGCTCCTCCGTCACACGCATCACGCCGAGCGCGGCCGTCATGGCCGAGCCCGAGCGCCCCGCCACCAAAATGGCGGCCAGCACCGGCCCGAGCTCGCGGATGATGGCGACCCCGAGCAGGTCAACAATGAAAATATCCGCGCCAAATTGCTTCAACTGCTTGGCCGATAAGTACGACAGCACGATGCCGATCAAAAACCCCACCAGCGCCGTGATGCCAAGCGCCTGCGCGCCGCTGCGGTACAGGTTGGCCGAAATTTCGCGCCACGGCCCGGCCTGCGGCGCACGCGCAAAGCGGCCGGCGTCGAGCACGATCTGGCCGAGCAGCCGCACAAAACCCGACAGATGCTCTGCAAACAGCAAACTGCCCCGGCCCACGGCTTCAAACGGCGTGCGCCAGGTGAACACGGCATCGCGCTCTGGAAACGGATCGGCCTTGGTGACGTTGACGAACAGCGGTTCGTGTTCCGGCCGCACCGTAAAGCGCGCCTGCCGCTTGCCGCCGCAGGCGCGCCAGAACATCAGCGCACCGACGTGATCGAGTGCCTCAATGCCGGTCAGGTCCCACGTCAAATTCGGCGTGCGCGCATGACCGGTCAGCGCCTCGCGCAGAGCGCGTACCTCGGCGCGCGTGAGGTCGTGCGAGAGCGTATGCACATTCCAGCGGCCACTCGCGCACAGCACACTGCCGGCATTGCCGCCGCCAGCGCTGCCGCGCACCAGCGCAATGGCGGGCGCGTGATCCGGCGAGGCGGCAGGGTCTGGCTGAGCGTGGCTTGGGTTCATCCCTCAGGCGCGATGGGCGGCTTATGCTGACGGCAAAAGGCGCAGCGCGCCTGCCGTGGGTGGCTTTGGTTATTGTGGGGCGAGTGTAGCAAACCGGTCTGTGCTGCCGGGCCGCGCGTGAAACATGGCACAACAAAACAGCGCCATGCCGTCATCCCGGTCGCATAGAATCGGCGCATGCAGTCCGCTCCTGCCACTCCTCATACCAGCGCACCTGCCCCTGCCGGTGCCGCTGGCGCTGCCGGCACCAACACCAGCGCCAGCCCGCTGCACATCGAAACCATCGCCGCGCTGCTGCCGCCAGCTACGCGCCGCTGGTTCGATCTGCGTGTGACCGCATCCACCGGCTCGACCAACGCTGATCTGCTGCGCGATTGCGCGCACCTGCCCTCTGGCACGGTGCTCGCGGCCGAGCATCAAACCGCCGGACGCGGGCGGCGCGGGCGCGCGTGGATTGCGCCACCGGGCGCGAATCTGACGTTTTCAGTGCTGTGGAAATTTCGCGGCAATCCTGCGGCATTGTCTGGTCTGAGCCTGGCAGTGGGTGTGGCGGCGGCGCGCGCCATCACGCTGTGTGGCGCGGCGGGCGTGGCCCTGAAGTGGCCCAACGATGTGCTGGCGCGCTGTGGTGAAGGCTGGGCCAAACTCGGCGGCATCCTGATTGAACTCAAGACCGTGCCTGAGGCGCGCTCAGAGCGGGCGGATGTCAGCGGCGGCACCAGCGGCGGCACCAGCGCCGTCATCGGCATCGGCATCAATGTTGATCTGGGCGCAGCGGCGCTGCCAATCGGCCAGCCGGCCACAGATTTGCGCGCGCTGGGGTGCCGTGTGACCCGCAATGCACTGCTGGCGGCGCTGCTGGAGCAACTGGGCGCGGTGCTGCCGCACTTTGCACTGCACGGATTTGCGCCATTCGCCCTGGAGTGGAATCAACTGCACGCGTGGCGCGGGCAGGCGGTGCAACTGACGGACGATATTGCCGCCAGCGCAACAGCCGCCATCACCACCGGCTTTGCGCACGGCGCAGCAGACGACGGCGCGCTGCTGATCGACACGCCGGCCGGCGTGGTGCGTGCCATCAGCGGCGACCTATCGCTGCGGCTGGCACCGCGTTAGTCCACCTTGATCTGCGCCTCGTGCACCACCCGGCCCCACACCGCGTAGTCACGCTTCATCGCTGCAGCAAACTGCTCCGGGCTGGTATCGACCTCCTGCAAACCGGTGTCATTGATGCGCGCCTGCACCTCGGGCAGTTTGAGAATGCGCGCGATCTCTGCGCCGAGCTTGGCCGTCACCTCGGCCGGCGCATTGGCCGGCAGCAGCATGCCGAACCAGCCCTGTGGCTCAAAATCTTTCAAACCTTGCTCGGCAAAGGTCGGCACGTCGGGCAGCGTGGCGTAACGGCGCGAGCCGGAGATGGCAAGAAATTTCATGCGCCAGTTTACCCATCGGCGCACGCGCTATTGCGCATTGCCATGGGGCGCGGTGATAGAATCGATCAAACAATCATCCAACCAAGTGGGTATCGATATGAGTACCGTTACACTTTCATCCAAATACCAAGTCGTCATTCCGCTGGGCGTGCGTCAACTGCTTGGCCTGACGCCGGGCGAAAAACTGCATGTGCTGTCCTACGCCGGCCGGGTCGAACTGATCCCCGCGCGCAAAATGAAAAGCCTGCGCGGCTTCCTCAAAGGCATGGACACCACGGTCGAGCGAGAGGCAGACCGGACGTGAGCCTGAACGTCGTCGACTCTTCGGCCTGGCTCGAATATTTCGCCGACACGCCGCGCGCGAAACACTTTGCCGCTGCGATAGAAAATGCGGCAAACCTGATCGTTCCGGCCATCGTGGTGTACGAAGTGTGCAAGAAGGTGTTGCGCGAACGCGGTGAGGATGCAGCGCTTCAGGTGGCAGCGGCACTGCAATCGGGCAGCGTGATTGAAGTCGATGGCAGCCTGGCGCTCGAAGCCTCGCGCCTGAACCTGCCGCTCGCCGATAGCCTGATCTACGCTACTGCGCAGCGTCTGGGCGCAACGGTGTGGACGCAGGATGAGGATTTTCGCCATTTGTCCGGGGTGCGCTACTTCCGGAAGTAGGTGGCGCACAAGCAGCAGGCGGCACACCGCCGGATGAGCGCGAC
The DNA here is from genome assembly GCA_031428855.1 of Burkholderiales bacterium. Lineage (GTDB taxonomy): Bacteria > Pseudomonadota > Gammaproteobacteria > Burkholderiales > JAEUOS01 > CANJDH01. Next base: position 4,970 of record JANOYK010000070.1, read on the forward strand.
CGGGTAGATCCAGTGCGATTAGTGCGGACGGATGCAGACGGATGCCGCCTGACACCCGCAGGCGTTCGGTCTATTATTGAATCCCGG
>JANOYK010000071.1:0-3095 GCA_031428855.1 Burkholderiales bacterium
TTTCGCCGGCTTCCGCGATTTTCGTGATGATGGGCGCGGTGCCGTTGCCGGTTCGGGCAATTGATCGCGCTCCAGCAGAAACACCAGATCATCACCGCCGCTAACTGACACCCAGGTACAGGGCAGGTCCGGATACGTGCGTTCCAGTACCGCGCGGTTGTGCCCAAGCTCGACCACCAAATGGCCGCCACTGGCCAGATGCGCGCGCGAGGTATGCAGCAGGCGTTTGACGAAATCGAGGCCATCGGCCCCGCTGGCGAGTGCGAGCTGCGGCTCCTGCCGGTATTCGGCCGGCAGTGCCGCCATCGCCGCTTGGTCGACGTAAGGCGGGTTGCTGATGATGAGGTCGTAACGTTTGCCCGTGAGCGCGGTGAAGCCATCCGATTCAATCAGATGCACCCGCGCATCGAGCGCGTAGTCCTTGACGTTGCGCGCGGCGACGGCGAGCGCATCGGGCGAGACATCCACCGCATCAACCTCGGCGTCGGGAAAAGCGAGCGCCAGCAGAATCGCCAGACAGCCCGAGCCGGTACACATGTCGAGAATGCGTGTGACCTTGGCCGGCTGGCTGACCCACGGCGAGAACCGGGTGGGGATGATCTCGGCGATGAACGAGCGCGGCACGATGACGCGCTGATCGACATAAAACTTGCAATCGCCGAGCCACGCCTGGTGCGTGAGATAAGCCGCCGGCAGACGCAGGCGTGCGCGTTGGTCGAGGATGCCCGTCACGCTGCGGATTTCGCTGGTGGTCAGGCGTGCGTCGAGAAACGGGTCGAGCAGGTCGAGCGGCAGGTGCAGTGTGTGCAGGATCAGATAGGCGGTTTCGTCGTAGGCATTGGCGCTGCCGTGGCCGAAAAACACACCGGCCTGCGTCAGGCGCGACACGCCATAGCGCAGCAGATCGCGCACGCTACGCAGTTCACTGCGGGCTTGTTTGAGCATGGGTGTGGCAGACATGTCAGGTCAGCAGCTTCACAAGTGCGCAGCGGTAAATTTCTTTGAGCGCATCGATGGCGGCCAGATCAACATGCTCGTTGAGCTTGTGAATGCTTTGGTTGACCGGCCCCAGTTCAGCCACCTCGGTGCAGATGTCCTTGATGAAGCGTCCATCGGAGGTGCCGCCGCTGGTCGAAATTTCGGTGGCGACACCGGTGACTTGCTTGATGCTGGCGGTGAGCGCATCGACCAGCCGCCCGCGCGGTGTGAGAAACGGATGGCCCGACAGCGCCCACACAATCTCGTAGTCAAGGCCATGCTGATCGAGGAGGGCGTGAACCCGCGCCTTCAAACCGTCGGCGGTGGATTCAGACGAGAAGCGGAAATTGAAATCAATCACCACCGCGCCGGGGATGACGTTGTTGGCGCCGGTGCCGCCGTGGATATTGGACATCTGCCACGCGGTGGGGGCGAAGTATTCGTTACCCTGGTCCCACACGGTTGCCGCCAGTTCGGCCAGCGCCGGGGCCGCCTGATGAATCGGGTTGCGGCCCAGATGCGGATAGGCGATGTGACATTGAATGCCCTTGACCGTGAGCTTGCCCGAGAGCGAGCCGCGGCGGCCATTTTTAATCATGTCACCGAGGGTGTTGACAGCGGTCGGCTCGCCGACGATGCAATAGTCGATCAACTCGCTGCGCTCTTTAAGCACGCGCACCACTTCACGGGTGCCGTTGACCGACGGGCCTTCTTCGTCCGACGTGATGAGAAACCCGATTGATCCCTTGTACTGCGGATGGGCAGCCACAAATTCTTCAGTCGCCACCACCATCGCCGCGAGCGAAGTTTTCATGTCGGCGGCGCCGCGGCCATAGAGCTTGCCATCGCGGATCACCGGCTTGAACGGGTCGGAGTGCCACTGATCGAGCGGGCCGGTCGGCACCACGTCGGTATGGCCGGCGAACACGACGAAGGGCGCACCAGTGCCGCGCCGTGCGAACAGGTTTTCCACCCGCTCGGTGCCAGCGCCAAACGCCATCGCTTCGAGCCGGAAACCGGCGGCAGCGAGGCGTGTGCCGATGATGGTCTGGCAGCCGCCGTCGTCAGGTGTTACTGACCGGGCCGCGATCAGTTGCTGTGTGAGGGCGAGGGTGGGGGACAAAGTGGGAGAAGTGGGAGAAGTCATGGGAACAAGCTTGCGTAATGGTCTGAATCAAAACCGATGGTGATGCTGCCATTGCAGTCGAGCACCGGGCGTTTGACCAGGCTGGGATGTTCAGTCACCAGGCTAATCACGCCGGAAGCCTTGTCTCCCAACGCTTTGCGGGCATCATCGAGTCCGCGCCAGGTGGTGCCTTTGCGGTTGATGACGCGCTCTACGCCCGCTGCATCAAGCCAGCGGCGCGCCAGGGCCGCGCTCAAACCCTGCTTCTTGAAATCGTGAAAGCTGTAATCAACTTGCTGCGCCGCGAGCCACTGGCGCGCTTGTTTGACTTGATCGCAGTGGGGGATGCCGTAGAGCGTGACGGGCGCTTGCATGCGCCCTGGCACCGCGCCGGTCTGCACTGCGCCAGCGCTGGCGCGTGGATCACTGACGCGGCCCATGCGCTACTTGATGTCTTCGGTAATCAGCGTGATCTCGGTGAACGACGCGCCACCGCTTTCTTCGAGCTTCATTTCTTCGGCCTGCTTGGGCATTTCGACAGCGCCCGGAGCGCCGCCCGGGCTGCCGCCAGGGGTGGAGGCGCCGGCTTCGGTATTGTTGAGCAGCCAGATCAGGTTGGACGGCGAATCAGCGTTGGCCATGCCTTCTTCCTGGCTGATCTTGCCATCGCGGATCAGCTTGAAGAACGCCTGCTCGAAGGTTTGCGAGCCGGGCGACATCGATTTGTCCATCGCATCCTTGATTTCACTGACTTCACCTTTTTCGATCAGCTCGCCAATGTGGCGCGTGTTGAGCATGTCCTCGACGGCCGCAGTGCGCCCGCCCGCATTGTTGCGGATCAGGCGCTGCGAAACGATGCTCTTGAGCGCGGCCCCCAGATCCTGCAGCAGGGCGGTGCGGTTCTCCAGAGGGTAAAAGCCGATGATGCGGTTTAGTGCGTGATAGGAATTGTTGGCGTGCAACGTGGCCAGGCACAGGTGACCGGATTGCG
>JANOYK010000072.1:0-9496 GCA_031428855.1 Burkholderiales bacterium
GGTCGAGCAGGTGTATGCCAAGGCGCGCGAGATCGCGGAAGAGCTCGCCAACGGCCCGACCTGGGCGATCCGCTGGACCAAGCTGTCGGTCAACAAGCAGTTGAAGGATCAGTTCAACCTCATCATGGATACGTCGTATGCGCTGGAGATGATGACGTTTCAGACCGAAGACCACAAGGAAGCGGTGCGTGCCTTTGTGGAAAAACGCAAGCCGGTGTATAGCGGGCGTTGAGCGGCAGCGATGATGCCGGCCTTGAACGCTGCGCTCAGCGCCGCACCGGAAGCGCTGGTTTTTACGCCGGTGCATACGCGGCGCGCGTTTGAGGAAATTTGCCTGCGGATTCGCGAGCAACTCACCGCCGGTGCGCTCAAACCCGGCGACAAACTGCCGGCCGAGCGAGAGCTGGCGCAACAATTGGGCGTTGGACGCAACGCCCTGCGCGAAGCCCTGCGCAGTCTGGAGATTGCTGGCATCGTCAGGTTGCAAAAAGGCGTCAAGGGTGGCGCCTTCATTACCGAGGGCGACCCGGGCCGCATGAATCAGGTGGTGCAGGACATGTTCTCGCTCGGGTCGATCTCCATCGACGAGCTGGCCGAAGCGCGGATTCACATCCAGGACCTGGTGGTGCGCCTTGCGTGTGAGCGCGCGGGCAAGGCCGACTTCGATGCCCTTGCGGCCAACATTGCCCATACCGAAACTGTCACCGCTGCAGGAAAATTTCTCGACCGGGTGGAATGCTCGCGCGAGTTCTACCGGCTGCTCGCTGCGGCGACACGCAATCAGGTGTTGTCGATGATGGTGCATTCGCTTACCGAGATCCTGATGCAATTTGTGTACGTGCGCGTGGCGGCCGGCGGCACACCGCAGCCGCGTCTGGTCGAGAAGCGGCGCGAGTTTTTGGCGGCCTTGCGTGCGCGTGATGTGGCGCGCGCTACCCGCTTGATGAAGACCCATCTCAAATCAGTGCATCAACTGCTGAAACCTGCCTCACCAGCCGCGCCCGCCGCCCCGGTCTCATCGGCTGCACCGGCCTCACGGGCCGCACCCGCCACACCCTCATCCACTCCACGACGCGCCGCCGCGCGTTCAACCAAGACCGCCACATGACGCCTTCCTCCAGCCAGCCCAACAACGCCGGCGACGCCCTCGCCGGCCTGCGCGTACTCGATTTCACCAGCATGATCGCCGGCCCCTACGCCGCGCGCCTGCTGGCCGATGCCGGTGCCGAAGTCATCAAGATCGAACCGCCCGATGGCGAAGACATGCGCCAGCGCGCGCCCCTGCACAACGGCCACAGCCGTTATTTCGGGCAGCTCAATGCCGGCAAAAAAAGCATCACGCTGGATCTCAAGAACGCTGATGCCATCGCCCTGGTATTGCGCATGGTCGAGCAGGCCGATGTGGTGCTCGAAAATTTCCGCCCCGGTGTGATGCAGCGCCTCGGGTTGGATTACGCCACGCTCGCCAAGATCAACCCGCGGCTGGTGTATTGCGCGATTTCGGGCTATGGCCAGAGTGGCGCGTCATCCGGCCGCCCCGCCTACGCGCCGGTGGTGCATGCCGCCAGCGGCTTCGATCAGGCGCTGGCGCACTACGCCGGTGACCGCGACCGCCCGGCCGGCGGCGCGATTTTTATCGCCGATGTGCTCGGCGGCATCTACGCCTGCTCGGCGATTCAGACCGCGCTGCTGCAGCGCGCCCGCACTGGCACCGGCCAGCAGATTGACGTGGCGTTGATGGATTGCATGCTCAATCTATTGGTGTACGAACTGCAAGCGGCACAGATGCCGGCCGCCGCGCCGCGTTTCTCGTATGGGCCGATCCGCGCCGCTGACGGCGACCTGCTGATCGCGCCGATCACGCAGCGCAACTTCACCGCACTGTGCGACGCCATCGGCCAGCCAGAGTTGAAAACCGATGCGCGCTTTGCCACCGTGCCGGTGCGTACGCGCAACTGGTATGCCCTGATGGCCTGCGCCGAAGCGTGGAGCAGCACCCGCACCGTGCGCGAGTGCCTTGACCTGCTTGAAGCCGGCGGCGTGCCGTGCTCGCACTATGGCGAGCCGGCCGACGCGCTGACCAACCCGGACTTGATCGCACGCGGCACCTTCGCCCAGATCACCGATGGCGGCGGCACCTTCACCGGCGTCAATCCGCCGTATCAAATGTCCGGCACTTACGCCGGACTGCGTGCCAGCGTGCCGGGCAAGGGGGAGCACACGGCAGCCTTGCTGCGCAGCCTGCTCGGCATGAGTGATAGCGAATTGAGCGGGGCGCAGGCCAAAGGCGTGTTCGGAAAAAACGCCGGTTAAGGCGTGTTCGGAAAAACGCCGGTTAAGGCGTGACAGCCGGCACCGGAGAAGCGGGCGGGAAAATTACCGGGAAAAGCACGGAGAAGATTACGGCGGAACCACCGCTAGAAACTACAGCGGGAACCACAGCGGGAACCCCAGCGGAACCGCCTGAGAATCGCTTCCAGACCCACTCTCAGGCCACACCTGCCCCAAGACCCGCTGCCCAGGCCGTTGTTAGCGATACGCCCCGTCCCATTCGCCCGGCACCACTTCTGCGCTGCGGCCATCGGCACTGACGTTGGGGCGATTGAGCGAGAAGATGTTGTCACGATTCACCACCGCGTAGTCCATGTATCCGAGACGCGCGATTGGCTGCATCGCCGCCAGATCAACCAGACCATCACGCAGACAGGCGTCGTTGATATACACACCCACCACCATGCCGAAGATGGCGGTTTGGACTTGCCCCTTGGAGGCAGGCAACTCGACCAGCTTCCACACCTTGCATTCGAGCGCGGCCGGGCTCTCGGCCACGCGCGGCGGCTTGACCATCACCGAGGGTGCCGGCGTCAAACCAGCCAGCGCAAATTCATCGACGCCATGCACCACCGGTGCCGAACTCAGATTCATCTGGTCACGCAAGCCGTACGTGGCAATCGAGCAGGTGAACTCCTGCGTCTCTTCCAGATTTTGCAGCGAGTCTTTGCGGCCCGACGAGGAGAACACCACGATCGGCGGGCGGTCGCCCATGGCGTTGAAAAAACTGTAGGGCGCGAGATTGTTGACGCCCTCTTTGCTAATGGTGGAAATCCAGCCAATCGGGCGCGGCACGACGAGGGATTTGAACGGGTTGAATTTGAGTCCGTGGTTATTGGCGGCGGTATCGTAGTGCATGGTGGTAGGGTTTTAAACAATGATGGAATGGACGAGGCGGCGAAGCATAGCAGCCGCTCTGGTTTCGGCAGCGCTACAGCACTATCTCGCGCAAGCCGCAATGCGCCGCCAGCGGTTTGAAGCCGCGGTCATTGTGCAGCAGCGTGACACGCTGTTTGACGCAAAACGCAGCGATCAAGACGTCAACCGGCTTGCGGACGGTGGTGCCCAATTGTCCAGACCGAGGAATCAACCAACATGACCTGCGCCATGTGTAGCGGCCCGCGTCAGTTGCCGGTCTCAGGTATCTGCTCAGGCACGCGCCGGGGTGGTGCGCATGGCATGCTTTCGTGTGTATAGTATCTATGTAGTATACACATGCCATATTCACTCTGCCCTGTCGCTACAATTCATCCCTCCTGTCACACCATCTGCCCACATGACCACCACCCCCGAAGGCGCACTGCTCTGGCAACCTTCCGCCCGCCGTATCGAGAACGCACAACTCACCGCCTACATGGCGTGGCTGGAAAAAACACGCGGCTTGAAATTCGCAGACTACGCCGCGCTGTGGCAGTGGTCAGTCGATGAAGTCGAGGCATTCTGGGCCAGCATCTGGGACTACTACGCCATTACGGCATCTACCCCTTACACCACCGTGCTCGAAGCGCGCACCATGCCACGCACCAAGTGGTTCACTGGCAGCAAACTCAACTACGCCGAACACGCGCTGCGCCATGCCGATGGCGCGAAACCGGCGATCATTTTTCAGTCGGAGTTGAAGCCGCGCACCGAGGTGTCGTGGGACGAGTTGAAGCGCCAGGTGGCCGCAGTGGCGAGCACGCTCAAACAACTCGGTGTCAAACCCGGCGACCGCGTGGTGGCCTACATGCCGAACATTCCGCAGACTGTCGTGGCGCTGCTGGCAGTGGCGAGCATTGGCGCGATCTGGTCGTCGGCTTCGCCCGACATGGGCCAGGTGTCGGTGATTGACCGCTTCAGGCAGATCGAGCCGAAGGTGATTTTTGCGGTGGATGGCTACCGCTATGGCGGCAAGGATTTTGACCGGCGTGGGATTGTGAAAGAGATCGTCTCGCAATTGCCGGGCGTCGAGACGATTGTGCTGGTGCCGTATCTCGATGAAGGCATCAGCGCGGTCCAATTGCAAACCGCGCTGCCGCAACCCGGCCCCAGCGTCATCCTCTGGAGCGGCGCACTCAAGGGCGCGGGCGCGCTCACGTTTGAACAAGTGCCGTTCGATCATCCGCTCTGGGTGGTGTATTCGTCTGGCACCACCGGCATGCCCAAACCAATCGTGCATGGCCATGGCGGCACCGTGATTGAAGCGATCAAGGGCAACAGCCTGCATCTGGACATGGTGCAGGGCGACCGCTTTTTCTGGTATTCGTCGACCAACTGGATCATCTGGAATATGCTGGTCAACAGCTTGCACACCGGCTGCACCATCGTCCAGTACGACGGCAACCCCGGCTACCCGGACATGAGCACGCTGTGGAAACTCGCAGCAGACACCAAGACCGATGTGTTCGGCGCGAGCGCGGCCTACATTGCGCAGTGTTTGAAATCAGGCGTCAAGCCGCGCGAGTGCGGCGACATTTCGCGCATCCGCACTGTGGCATCAAGCGGATCGCCCTTGCCGGTCGAGGGCTATCAGTGGGTCTACGACAACGTCAACAGCGATCTGTTGCTCGCATCCATTTCGGGCGGCACCGACCCTGGTGCCGCGTTTGTCGGTGCCTGCCCGATCCTGCCGCAGTACGCTGGCGAGATGCAGTGCCGCTGTCTGGGCAGCGCGGTGTATGCGTTTGACGAAGCGGGCCAGCCGCTCACTGATGCCGTGGGTGAATTGGTGTGTACGCTGCCGATGCCGTCGTTCCCCTTGTATTTTTGGAACGACAAAGACGACCAGCGCTACCGTGAAAGTTATTTCGAGATGTACCCCGGTGTATGGCGGCACGGCGACTGGCTCAAGATCACGCCGCGCGGCGGTGCCATCATTTACGGGCGCTCAGATTCCACCATCAACCGTTACGGCATCCGCATGGGCTCAGCCGAGATTTATCGCGTGGTCGAAGCGGTGCCCGAAGTGCAAGACAGCCTGGTGGTCGATCTCGAATATCTAGGCCGCGAGTCGTACATGCCATGCTTCGTGGTGTTGAAACCCGGCTTCACGCTCGATGACGCCTTGAAGGAGCGCATCAAGGGCCGGATTCGCACCGACTTGTCAGCGCGCCACGTACCCAACGATGTGTTCGTCACCCCCGAAGTGCCGCGCACCCTCAACGGCAAAAAACTCGAAGTGCCCATCAAGCGGCTGCTGCTGGGTGAACCGCTGGAGAAAGTGGTGAATCGAGACTCGATGAGCAATCCCGGCAGCCTCGCGTGGTTTGTCGACTTCGCGGCCAAGCGCGCCGCTTGATCCGGGGTAATTGGCGGTCAGCCGAGCGTTGCCACATCCAGATTGCCACCGCACACCAGCACGCCAATCCGCTCCCCACGCTGCGGCACATACGCGCCCGGCAGCAATGCCGCCAACGCGGCTGCGCCACCCGGCTCCGCCGCGATCCGTATCTCGCGCCACAGCGCCGCCTGCGCCGCGCGAATCGCTGCGTCGCTGACCAGCACCGCAGGCGCGATGAAGCGCTGCGCGATGCCAAATGCCAGCTCGCCCACTCGCCGCGCACCGAGGGAGTCGGCAGCGAGACCGCTCACGTCCACATCCACCGGCGTGCCCGCCCGCTGCGCCATATGCAATGTTGGGCAGCCTTCCGGCTCCACCGCCACCACCTTCACCCGCCCGCCATACCACGCGGCCACTCCCGCCACCAAACCGCCGCCGCCGCAGGCAATCAATACCGTATCGAGCGCCGGGGCCTGCTCTTCCCACTCCAGCGCCACTGTGCCCTGCCCGGCAATCGTCTCGGGCTGGTCATAGGCATGCACCACCAGCGCGCCGCTGGCCTGCGCGCGCTGCGTGCTCGCGGCCAAGGCTTCGGCGTAGTTCGCGCCGCCGACATACGCGGTCGCGCCGTATCCGCGAATCCGCTCGACCTTGGCCGGGCTGGCAATCGACGGCACAAAAATCTCGGCACGCACGCCGAGGCGCTGCGCCGCCCATGCCACTGCGGCACCGTGATTACCGCCAGATGCGGCGATCACGCCCGCCACTGGCAATTGCCCTGCTGCTTGCGCCGACAGCATGCGGTTGAGCGCGCCGCGCGGCTTGAAACTGCCCGCGTGTTGCAGCAGTTCAAGTTTGAGCGTGATTCCGGATGTGAGCGCAGCAGGCAGGCCAAGCGCGCCCGCTTCGATCTGCATCACCGGCGTCTTGCGCAAGTGCGACGCGATGCGCACATGCGCCGCGCGAATTTGTGCCGGGTTCACGTTTAGTCCGACGCGATTGCGTCGGCCCAGGGTTGCACTATTTCGGTTGCACCGCTGTTGACCCGATCCTCACGCATTACCGCCGACGGACACGCGAACTTCATCGGCATGGTCTGCACACGCGCCTGCTCGTAGTCAAACTCTTTGCCGAGCGCCGCGTGCGTGGCGGCATCAAGACGCGCATCGCCGATCAACACCGCGCCTTCTGAGGCATCAATGCGCGGCGTGTGAAACGCGGTATCAAGGTCCATGCCGTAGTCAATCGCAAACGACAACACCTGCGCCACCGCTGGCAAAATGCGCCGCCCGCCGGATGCGCCTAACGCCAACATCCGCTCTGGCAGCGGCTCTTGGGCCACCGATGTCTTGTCACCCGCCCCCACCAAGGGTTTGCGGCCATCGGTCTGCGCGGGAATGTGTGCGATCACCGGCGTGTAGTTGCAAAGGCAGCGCTTGCCGCCGCGCAAGGAATTGGCTTTGCCCGGCTCCGGATCAAACCACATGATGCCGTTGTTCATCAGGATGCCGCTCTCGGGCGTGACGAACTTGGAGCCGAAGATCGACAGCAATGTCTGCGTCACCGCCGCCATGTTGCCCTCGGCATCGACCACATTGAAGTGCGAGGTGCAAGCGGGCGCCATGTGCTCCGCGCCCAACGCACGCTTGCCATCGGCATCGCCCATGCCTTTGAGGCGTTCGTGATACGCGGCTTGCAGCGCGTGACCATAGGCAGCGTAGGCTCCGGCATCGGGTGTGCCATCGGGTGCGCCATCGGATGCGTTCCGGGCTGCGCCATGTCCGCGACTCGCACCCGCGACACCTGCGGCACTCCACGCCGACAACAGCCTCAAGGTATGCGCCAGCGTTGGCCCGGCGGTGAGCTCTGGCGTGGCATGCACCACAGCGTTGCGATACGGAATTGCCAACGTGTTGCCAACCCGCACTTGGTATGCGGCCAGATCAGAGGAACGCAATGCGCCGCCCGCCGCTGCGATCTCGCGCCCGATCTGCGCTGCAATCTCCCCCTCATAAAACGAGCGCGGCCCTTGTGCCGCAAGCTTCTCCAGCGTATTGGCATAGCGCGGACGCGGCAGGCGCACGGCTGCCTTGATGCCCCACATCGGTGTGGGTGGCAAGCCGTCGCGCAAGAAATCCGCCGCCGACGACGCATAGCGCCGCAAATCGCGCGCACCCGAAGCGATGTTCTCGGTGGTGAACCAATCGACCAGCAAGCCTTCACGCGCCAGCGCAGCGGCCGGCGTCACCAGATCAGCCCAGTGCAGTTTCGCGTATCGCTTAAACGCCGCCTCCATTCCCGCCACCACACCCGGCACCGCAACCGAGCCGGGGCCATGCAGATTGCGGTCATCCTTCACGCGCGGCCACGGAAACAAATCGGACGCAGCACCCTCACCCGTCATCGGGTAGTCAGCCGCATTCAAACCCTGCGGCGCGCACATACCAAAGTCGATCACCTCAAAGCGCTTCTCACGCGCGCGATACAACACCATCGCCCCGCCACCGCCGATGCCGCTCATCCACGGCTCCAACGCACCGAGTGCGAACGAGGTGGCGATCACCGCATCGATGCAGTCACCGCCCTTAGCGAGCACTGCGGCCCCCGCCTCAGCAGCAACGCGATGCTGTGCAGAAACGATGCCGTGTGACGAGACGACGGCCGGTTTGTGGAACGTTTGCGAGAGGCTGAAGTTGTGGTTCATGGTCGTAAATAGAGTCCGAAAAAATGAGAACCGTTCTTTACAAATCCGCACCCAGAGGGCGGATTTGTAAAGAATCCATTACTGCTCACCCGCCGCAATCCGGACGCTGAGCACCAGCGCATCACTGATCCAAAAGCCAGCCCGGTTGCGCAAGTCTTCCACCGCCGCCTTGATCGAGGCAAGATGCCCGGCGCGCTTTGCTGCGATCAAAATCCCCATTGTGCCGATCACGCGCAGCCCCAGTTTTTCAGCAGCCAGTCCGCCCGCAATTGCACAGCGCAGGCAATGGCTTCAGATTCTCCGGGGTCAAGTTCCAATCTCAGAGCGCGAAGCAACCGGGTGTCATCCAAGCGCAACGATGTGACCCATGCAGTCTCGCGAATACTGTCCGCGCCTGGGGCGCCTGCACCGGCGACGGTGACTTCATCACGATGCCCATGATGCGCCTCCTTGGCCCCCAGCGTGGGCCGGTATGGAAGGTTAACTGCCCTAAATGATACCGCCCTCACGCAGCTTGGCAATATCCGCCTCACTCATCTTGAGCAGCCCCTTTAACACATCATCCGAATGCTGCCCCAGCATCGGTGCCGGATTTTTGAACTCCAGTGGCGTCTCCGAAAACCGCATCGGGCTGCGGATCGACGAGACCTTGCCGTAGGGCGCATCGAGCTCCATGCGCAGCTCGCGCGCTTTCACTTGCGGTTCCTCGAACACCTGCGCGAGGTTGTTGATCGGGCCGTTCGCCACACCGGCAGCTTCGAGCGCTTCAACCCAATCTTGCGTGTTGCGCCGCATGAACTCGGCTTGCAGAATCGGCACCAGCACGTTGCGGTTCTCGACGCGCTTGGCGTTGGAGGCGAAGCGCGCATCCTTGGGCAGATCGCTGCGGTTCATTACCTCGCACAGCTTGCCGAACAGATTGTCATTGCCACAGGCGACGATCACTTCGCCATCGCTGGTCTTGAACGGCTGATACGGCACGATGTTCGGATGCGCGTTGCCGAGCCGCCCCGGTGCGACACCAGTGGCGAGAAAGTTTGCGCCCTGATTGGCGAGGATGGCAACCTGCGTGTCGAGTAGCGCGAGATCGAGATGCTGGCCGATGCCGGTCTCGGCACGGTGCGTGAGTGCGGCGCAGACGGCAATCGAGGCGTACATGCCGGTCATGATGTCGATGATCGGGATGCCGGCTTTTTGCGGGC
>JANOYK010000073.1:0-5740 GCA_031428855.1 Burkholderiales bacterium
CATGGTTTGTCTCCTTGGAATGATGAAGCTGGGATGTTGAGCGGTAATGCGCCGCCCGCGCACAAATTGAAACGAATCGACAACAATCAAAATCAATCAAACAAACACCGGGTGCAGATCGCGGGTTGGAATCGCGGGTTCAGATTACAGGTTTAGATCGCAATCGCACCGCCGTCCACCGTCAGCATCGAGCCGGTGGCAAACGACGATTCATCGCAGGCCAAATAGAGCATCGCATAGGCAATCTCGCTCGGTTTACTGTCGATCAGGTCTTGATGACGGTGCGCGCTTCAATCTCGGCAATATTGGCCGGACGTGGGAACGGCGCAGGCGTGGCGTCGCCCGGTTTGCGTTCGGGGCCAATCGCAGCGAAAAACGTTTCCAGCCCGCCGGGCATAAAAAACCACAGCCACTGTAAGTCCTCGCTGCCGTTGTTCAAAAACGTATGGACCCGTTGGTGGCCGAGATAGAGGGTGGTGCCGGGCAACATGGGATAAATTTTGCCTTCGATCTCGGCAGTGCCGCTGCCCGAGAGCACGTACAGCACTTCCTCAGCCGCCTCATGCGAATGCAGGCGCACGCGGCCGCCGGGCGGCAGCAATTGCCGCCCCATCGAGAAACGATGCACGCTGTTGAGGTTGTCCGGACACAGAATGGTTTCGGCGTAGCCATTGGCCGGCTGCGGCTGCCAGTGGCTCACACAGTCGTCATGCGCGGCGATGCGCAGATCGCCCGCCGGTGCGGAAAAACTCAAGGGAACTTGCGAGGACATGCCGGCGCGCCTCTAAGAAAAAGGATCGGTCAGGAACATCAGTGGGTGTGTGGATACGGCCCCATCTTTACATAGCCGCCGCCCTGAAACCGTTCGGCCGGATCGTTCGCGTCCACCGGCGGCAGCGCTTCCATGCGCGCGCGGAACGGCTCGGCGCTGTCTTTGGCGACAAAACCCAGATGCGCGGCTTCTTTGTTGTCCCACCAGGAGTCGCGGTTGGCAGATGTGCCGAACGTGATGGTGTGCTCGACCTTGGGTGCCGTGAGCGAGCAGCGCACCAGCTCAGACATGTCGGCATACGAGAGCCAGGTGATGAGCATGCGCCGGTCTTTGGGTTCGGGAAAACACGAGCCGATGCGCAGGCACACGGTCTCGATGCCATAGCGGTCCCAGTAAAACCGTGACAGGGACTCGCCGAACGCCTTGGAGACGCCGTAATTGCCATCCGGCCGCATCGGGTCGAGCGCGTCGATTTTCTGGGTACGCGGGCGGAACCCGATGGCGTGGTTGGAACTGGCGAAGATGACGCGCTTGACACCGTTGCCGCGCGCTGCTTCGTACAGGTTGTGCAGACCGATGATGTTGGACGCGAGAATCGGCGGCCACGGCCCCTCGACCGAGATGCCGCCCATATGCACCACGGCATCGACGCCAGACAGCAGCGCGCGCACACCGGCCTCATCAGCGAGGTTGCAGGGAACCACTTCCTCGTTTGGGCCGGCTGCGTCCATCGCCGCAATGTCGGACACGCGCAGGGTGCGGGTGAGGGGTTTGAGGCTGGTACGCAGCACGCGACCGAGTGCGCCGGCGGCGCCGGTAAGCAGAAGACGGTTGAATGGTTGGGCGGTCATAGGGCAAGCAGAGCAGGATGATGAGAGGGTGAAATAAGAGGATGCAAAGGGATGCAAAGGGATGCAAAAGCGGATGCGAAAGCGGATGCGAAAGCGCAGAGCATCATACAACCGATTATTGCGCGCACGGGTGTTGCACGCAGGCGCGCGCGGGTTGCTGCACGCAGTGGCTGCACACCGTGGATGCCCTTGATCCGTCTATAATTTGTTTCTAATATTCTGATTCGCCGTGCAGGGTACGCGCGGCTCTTGCCGGACATGAAACACTTGACGCCGCTTGAGGCACACGCATTTTTGCAGGCGCATCCGGACGCGGTGCTGATTGACTGCCGCACCGAGATGGAATTTTTTTACGTCGGCCACCCGGTGGGTGCGGTGCATGTGGCGTGGCACGAGCCGCCGGACTGGGAAGCCAATCCCGATTTCGCCCAGCAAGTATTGCGCGAAACCGGTGACAAGGACAAGCCGGTGCTGCTGATTTGCCGCTCCGGCAAGCGCACCCTCGACGCCGGGCAAGCACTCGAAGCCGACGGGTTTGCCGACGTGACCAATGTGCTGTCCGGATTCGAGGGCGACCTCGACGACAACTTTCACCGCAACACGGCCAACGGCTGGCGTGTTGATGGCTTGCCGTGGGAGCAGTTGTAACGCGCCGCCGGTTGTCACACGCCGCCGGTTGTAGCGCGGCAGCGCGCAGCCTCAAGCCGGCCGCAAGCGCCGGTAGCCGAGCCAGAACGACAGGCCAGTCAGATAAAACGCGGCAGACCCCAGCACCAGATGCTGCGCCGAGTCCGACAGCAGCGGGCTGACCACCCCGGCGGTGAGCGCCGACACCAGCACCTGCGCGAAGCCCTGGCACGACGACATCATGCCGCGCCGGTCGGGAAACAAATCCATCAACATCAACTGCACCGTGGGTGTGATGAGCGATTGCCCGCAGCCGGCCAGAGCAATCGGCGCAATCGATATGAACGTCAGCCACGGCCCCGGTGCCAGCTGCGGAGCCAGCAAAAATTGCAGCAGCAGATTGCTGCCGACACCCGCGCCCATCACGCAATAACCGGCGCGCACCATGCGCTGCGGCGCAACCTTGCCGGCCAGGCGGTTGACGATGCGGTTGCCGATCATCATGCCGCCAATGGCAGGCAGGAACAGCCAGCCAAAATCGGTTTCGGTCAGCTTGAGGTGATCGAGGATGAAGGCCGGTGACGCCATGATGTAAATAAAGAACGACGAAAAATTGAACGCAAGGCAGCCCGCCAGCAAGCCAAACTCGCGGCGCGCAAACACCTGCACATAAGAGCGTGCCAGTGGCAGCGGATGCAGGGGCCGGCGCGCGTCCGCTGCGAGTGTCTCCGGCAGCGCGCGCCATAGCCAGATCCACAGCCCGATTGCGCCAATCAGCATGAAGCCGAACACGCTGCGCCAGCCAAACCACACATGCAAATAGCCACCAAGAATCGGCGCAATGGCTGGCGCGATGGAAAAAATCGCCATCACGTTGGACAGCATGCGCTGCGCTGCCGCGCCCTCAAAACAATCGCGGATGATGGCGCGCGTGATGATGAAACCGGCACCGCCCGACAGCCCCTGCACTAGCCGCGCCGAAATCAGCCATTCAATCGAGGGCGCAACCGTGCAGGCCAGTGAGGCCAGCGCATAGACCGCGAGCGAAGCCAGCACCACCGGGCGGCGGCCCACCGCATCGGCGATGGCACCATGCCACAAGCTCATCAGGGCGAAGCCAATCAGGTAGGCCGACAGCGCTTGCTGGGCCTGAATCGCCGAGGCACCCAGCTCTGACGCCAACTCCGGCAGCGACGGCAAAAACGTGTCGATTGAAAACGGCCCAATCGTTGACAGGGCCGCGAGCAGCACGACCGACGGGCGCTGCGCCGATAGGGGTGATGCCGGCGAAGAAGGGGGCGTGGACAAAAAACGTGCGCCGCACCGAGTGGCCGCGAGGGCTGGAGGAGCAGGCGTGTGCCGGGCTGAAACGCCGATTGTACGCGCCGGGTCTGCGCGCTGCCGCCTGTACGCGCCGGTTACGGCGCGCTGACGTCAGGTCAGTGGTAGACCACGCGCTGCATCAGCAGGGCGTCATACCCGCTGATGAATTCTTCCATCTCGTCAGCGGTGATCTGGCCGCCATGCTCCACCATGAAGGTGTGAAACGAGGTGCGCATGCCAGCCGCTACCGCGCCATCCAGAAACGCGCCGTGGCCGGTGCGCTTGTTGACCACCTCAAAGCCGCGCGAGCCGGATTGCTGATCCGAAATTTCGGCAACGTAATAGCCATCACCGTTGAACAGCACGTTCAGCAGCAACTCGGCGGCGGGTTTGGCAACAACAGTCGAAGGCAGCATGGCAATCTCCCCGGGGAGTGCGGAGGCGCTGCATCGGGCGCAGCGCCGTCTGCGATCCTATATCCGGCCAGCAGGCGAAATTGCAAGCTGGTCAGGGGCGGATGCAGACACTTCCATAACGCGTTACCGCATCATCCGGCATACAGCGGATTGGGATAAACCGCAACAGACCCGGCCCAGCGCCGGCCAAGCGCCCTGAGCGGCGTTCATGAGCGGCGTTCAAGACCGGCAGCGCAGGCTACTCGGCGTCCTTGTCACTAGCAGGGCCTTCACCGCGCCGTCCGCCAACCGACAGGCCAAGCGCCTTGAGCTTGCGGTAGAGGTGGGTGCGTTCCAGCCCGGTTTTCTCGGCGACGCGTGTCATGCTGCCTTTTTCCTGCGTCAGATGAAACTCGAAGTAGGTGCGCTCAAACGCATCGCGCGCCTCCCGCAGCGGCTGGTCCAGCGACAAGCCGTCAACACTGGGCAGCGGCACCAGCGCGGGTGCGGCCGGCGCAGCGGCAAGCGCAGACTGGGTGTCCGGCACTTTGACCGCCAGCGCGCGCTTGACCGAGGCTAACAGCTTGGCCAGCGCAATCGGCTTTTCGAGAAAGTCGAGCGCGCCGATGCGGGTGGCCTCGACGGCGGTGTCAATCGTGGCGTGGCCGGACATCATCAGCACCGGCATCGTGAGCAGACCCGCCGCTGCCCACTCTTTGAGCAGGGACACACCGTCGGTGTCGGGCATCCAGATGTCGAGCAGCACCAGGTCGGGCGGGTTGGTGCGCCGTTCCTCGCGCGCCTGCGCCGCATTCTCCGCCAGAAAAATGCTATGCCCTTCGTCCGCCAAAATCTCGGAGAGCAGTTCGCGAATGCCAATTTCGTCGTCTACGATCAGTATGTTTGCCATGGATTCCTTTGCCGCTTTCTTATTCTACGTGATGCCGCTTTTGCCCTGCGTGGTGGTGGTGTCCGGGATTGGCGCGGCCGGTGGCGCAGCGCATTTCAACTGGATCTCGACGCGCGCGCCGCCCTCTTTGGCATTGACCAGTTCGATTGCGCCCTGATGCTCATCGACAATTTTCTTGACGATGGCCAGCCCCAGGCCGGTACCCTTGGCCTTGGTCGTGACATAGGGCTCGAACGCGCTGGTGAGCATGCGCTGCGGAAAACCCGGCCCGTTGTCGGCCACCGTCAGCAGCACGCGGCCAGACGCGGTGGCGGTTGCAATCGTCACCCTGGGGCTGGCGCTGGCGGCGACCGCGTCCTCGGCGTTTTGCAGCAGGTTGTGGATTACCTGGCGCAACTGCCCGGCATCGCCCAGCACGCGCGGCAGGCCGGCAGCAAGAATCGCCTGCGGCGGCGCGGCGGCATTTTCGTACAGCCCCAGCACTTCGCGCGCCAGCGCATTGAGGTCGAGTTCGCGCAACACGGCGGGCGGGGTGCGCGCGTAGTCACGGAAATCATCGACCATGCGCTGCATCGCCGCGACCTGATTGACGATCAGGTCTGTGCCGCGCTGCAGGACATCGGCATCCGGTTGCGCCAGTTTGGCCGACAGTTTCATTTGCAGGCGCTCGGCCGACAACTGGATTGGCGTGAGTGGATTCTTGATCTCGTGCGCGAGGCGGCGCGCCACTTCGCCCCAGGCGGCGGAGCGCTGCGCTGACACCAGCGCGGAAATGTCGTCGCACACGATCAAATAACCGCTGCCCTCGCCCACTGTGAGGCGGGTGCCGCGCACCAGCAGGGCGCGCTGCGGCGGTTCGCTG
>JANOYK010000074.1:0-5113 GCA_031428855.1 Burkholderiales bacterium
TTCCAGCCGGCCTCGTCATACGCGATCACCGAGATGTTGGAGGTGTTGCCCTTGTCACCGGCGCGGCTGTGCGCCACATCGTAAACCCGCGTCATGCTCTGTTTCATGCTGTATGCACCTCCACTTTGACTTGCGCATCGACCGGCGCGCGCGGCAGCAGCACCGACTGCACTGCCAGCACTTCGCGCACCACCGGGTCGGAACCGCCGCCGCCGCCGCCCGGCCCATTCACATGCAGGGCGCGCACCTCAAAACCGACTGCTTCTGCCGCGCGCCGGTCGCTGGTGCGGCAGGCTAAGCGCATGCGCACTTCGTAGGGTTCGGCCTTCTCGACCGTGCCATTGCCGTGCAGGCTGGAGATGCCAATCAGGTCGACCCGCACTTCAGAGTAACTAAAGCCGGTGTCGCGCAGACGCTGCTGCACCACCTCTGCGGCGAGCTTGGCTTTCGCCACCGCATTGATACCCGCGTAGGAGATTTGCCCCTCGCCGATGAAGCCATCGTGATAGCCCACCGTGACCTTGTAGGTGGGCGTGCGCGGCGCGGCGCGCGCGCCGGTCAGGCGCACCCGGTTAAGACCGTCTTCAATCAAATCGACATCGGTGAAGTCAAGCACGCAGTCAGGTGTGATGTAGCGCGCCGGGTCATGCACTTCGTAGATCAATTGCTCGGTGCAGGTGGCGCGATCCACCCTGCCGCCGGCCTCTTCCAGTTTGCTGATCCAGATATCACCGGCGGCATTCACGTCGGCATAGGGGAAGCCGAGGCGGGCCAGATCAGGCACCTCCTTCTTGCCTGGATCAGCAAAGCAGCCGCCGCTGGCTTGCGCGCTGCATTCGAGCAAATGGCCAGTGGCGATGCCGGCCGCGATGCGCGGCCAGTCGTCATAGCGCCAGCCGTAGTGATGCATCAAGGGCGCGAGAAACAGGGAGGGATCGGCGACCCGTCCGGTAATCACCACCTGCGCGCCGGTTTCCAGCGCGCGGCAGATCACGTCGGCACCCAGATAGGCATTGGCCGAGGCCATCCGCGGCAACAAGGATTCAAGCGGCTCGCCCGATTCCATCAGCGGCAATTGCGGCTGGGCGCGCAGCATGGCGCTCACATCGTCGCCGGTCACGGTGGCGCATGTGAATGGCTGCGTCTGCGCACTACGCAAGCCGCGTTCGCGTACGTGATCGAGAATCAGGCGCGCTGCAGCCGGCGGGTTCGCTGCGCCCATGTTGGAGACGATGCGCACGCCGTTGCGCAGACAGGCCGGCAGTACCGCTGCCATGCGGTCCATCAGGCGCGGGGTGTAACCGAGCGCGGGGTTTTTGAGGCGCGTGAGGTTTTCACGGGCGATGGTGCGCTCGGCCAAGCATTCGAACACCAGGTAGTCGAGCTCACCGCGCTCGGCCAGTGCGACGGCGGGGGCGATACGGTCATCGGCAAAACTCGCGCCTGCGCCAAGGCGCAGTACGTTTGAAGGCTTTTTCATTGGGGCATCATTCCTGTGATCAAGTTGCACGTCAATCAAGTGCGTCAATCGAGCTTGGCACCCGCTTCGCGCACCAGCTTGGACCACTTCGCCAGCTCATTGCCGATGTAGCTGCGAAACGCGGCAGGGTTGAGCACATCGGGCTCCATGCCCTGCCGCCGCAGTTGCTCAATGAATTCGGGCGACTGCGCAATTTTGAGCGCATCCGCGTACACCTTATTGATGATCTCGTCGGGTGTGCCGATCGGGGCCAGCAACCCATTCCATGCCGACACGTCGAAGTCGGGAAAGCCCGCCTCGGCCACCGTTGGCACCTCGGGAAACGCGGAGGAGCGCATCGCGCTGGTCACGGCGAGTGCCTTGATCTTGCCAGCCTTCACATGCGGCAGCGCACTCGCCACAGCGGGGCAGGCGAGTGGAATCTGGTTGCCCATCAGGTCGGTGAGCATTTGCGCAATGCCCTTGTAGGGCACATGCACGAGGCTTGCGCCGGAACGCGACTTGAGCATTTCGAGCGCCAGATGCGTCACGCTGCCATTGCCGCCCGACCCATAGTTGACGGTGCCGGGGCGCGCCTTGGCCAGCGCCACCAGTTCGCTGATGGTCGATGCAGCGAAAGACGGATGCGCAATGATGACCAGCGGTGCCGACCCGGCTTTCATGACCGGTTTGAAGTCACGCGGTAAATCGTAGCCAGTGTTTTGATACAGCGCCGGATTGATGACGTGATTGATGCCGAGCATCAACAGGGTGTGGCCATCGGGTGCCGCTTTGGCTGCGGCCGCTGCGCCGACATTGCCGCCCGCGCCTTGCAGGTTTTCCACCGTAACGCCCTGGCCCCAGACTTCGGACAGACGTGCCGCCAGTTGCCGTGCAACGATATCGGCAGCGGTACCGGTCGAGAACGGCACGATGATGCGCACCGGGCGTGACGGAAACGATTGCGCGGCGGCGTTCTGCGGCAGCGCCAGGCACACTGTGGCGGTCGCCCAGAGCGCGCAGCGCAACGCCTGGATGAGAGAGGCGCGCGGGTTCATCAATCCACCTTCGCGCCCGACGCGCGGATGATGCGTGCAGTCTTGTCGATCTCGATGCCGATGAAGTTATTGAACTCGTCCGCCGTCGAGCCGAAGATTTCGTAATCGTTAAGCCGCTCGCGCACGGCCGGGTCTTTCAGCGCCGCCGCCACCTCGGCCTGCAGGCGCGCAATCACCGCAGCTGGCGTACCGCCCGGCGCGAGAATGCCAAACCAGGAACTGAAGTTGTAACCCGGATAGCCCAGCTCGGCAATCGTGGGGACATCAGGCAGGCCGCGAAAACGCGTCGACGTGGTCACCGCCAGCGCGCGCAGCTTGCCCTCGCGAATGTGGCCGGTCACGGTGGGCATGGCGGCAAACAGCGAGGTGATGTGGCCGCCGAGCAAATCCGGCATCACCGAGCCGCTGCCTTTGTACGGCACGTGAAGGATGTCGATGCCGGCCAGACTTTTGAGCAGCTCGCCGCACAGATGGTTGACGGTGCCGCTGCCGGCCGATGCAAAGGTGAGTGTGCCGGGTTTGGCTTTGGCCAGCGCGATGTACTCGGGCAAGGTCTTGGCCGGCACCGACGGATGCACCACCAGCACATGCGGGTTGCCCGCCACCAGCGACACTGGCGCCGCATCCTTGCGTGTGTCAAACGTCAACTTGCTGCCATACAGGGTCACGTTGGAGGCGAAGTTGTTGGTCTGCATCAGCAGCGTGTAGCCGTCGGCCGGCGCGCGCACCAGCAGTTCGGTCGCCACCAGCGTGTTGCCGCCGGGACGGTTATCCACCACCACTGGCTGCCCCAGTGCATCGCCCATTTTTTGCGCGACGATGCGCGCCAGAATGTCGGTGCCGCCACCCGGCGTGAAGGGCACCATCAGTTTGATTGGGCGGTTCGGAAACGGCTGCGCAACGGCCACGCCGGACCAGCTTGCAGCAGCCGTCAGTGCGACCGACGCCAGTGCCGGGCGCACCCATCGCTGAGCGAAGAATGGCTTCCAGAGCGGGTTCCAGAGCATTTTCATGAAATGACCTCGATCGGTGCAGGGCTGCGCAGCATGACAGGATTCCTCGTGTGTCAGGAGAATAGTTTCAGTCCCGGGCGCGGCCAGTCGATCTCCACCAACCGCCCGGCATACGATTGCGTGACGTAGGCCTTGTTCATGTCCGGCCCGCCAAAACACAGATTAGTACAGTGGGTGTCACCCGGCACCGGCACGAATTGGACCAGTCCGCCCTGCGGCGAACACACCGTGATGCCGCCCGCGTCAATTGTGCCGATGCAGATATTGCCATTGGCCTCGACCGCGAGTGAATCGAAGCGCATGTAAGCCGGTGCCGTGTAGATCAGGCGCGAGCCGTGCGGGGATTGCGGCGAGGCGGTGGCGGGCCTGGCCAATTCACCCGGCCCTTTCAAATCCCAGGCCCACAGGCGCGCACTCTCGGTCTCGGCCACGTAGAGCGTGTTGCCGTCGGGAGAGAGGCCGATGCCATTAGGTTTGTGGATCGGACCGACCAGCTCGCGGATCAAGGAGCCATCGATCTTGGCGTAGCAAATCTTGCCGCGATCAGCGCTGCGGTGCCAGGTCTTGCCAGGATCAGTGAAATAAAAACCGCCGTGCGCATCGAACGCGATGTCGTTGGGGCCGCGCACCGGAATGTCTTCATGGCCGACGCGCACCTTGTCGTACAGGCGCTCAAACGCGCCGGTGGCGAGGTTGACACGCTCAACCCGGCCAGTGACGTAATCGGCCGGCGTGCCCGAGGTGACCCACTGGCCGTCGGCGCGCTGCGTGAACGAGAAGCCGCCGTTGTTGACCACATAGCAATGGCCGTCCGGCCCGATGGCTGCGCCGTTCGGCCCGCCGCCCAGTTCGGCCACGATCTGCACGCGGCCATCGGGCCAGATCCGCGTCAGTGTCTTGCGGCGGATTTCCACCACCAGCAGGCTGCCGTCCTGGAGCCATACCGGCCCTTCGGGAAATTGCAATTGATCGGTGACGACGCGCATTGGAAGAGTCCTGGCTGTTTGTTTGTAAGAGTGCGGGTGAGAGGGGGGGTGAGACTGGGTAACGCCGAATCCGAAGGCCCTTACGGCACCGGCATTGGCACCGGCATTGGCACCGGCATTGGCACCGGCACGATCACGTCCTGCGGTGCCAACGGCTCGCCGTGTAATACCTTCATGATGTTGCCAATCGCATGGCGCGCCACATTCTCCACGTTGTCAAACACGGCCCCCCCCACATGCGGCGTCACCACCACCTGATCGAGCGTCAGCAGCGGATTGCCCGGTGCCACCGGCTCGACCGCAAATGCGTCAAGACCGGCCCCGCGCAGCTTGCCTGATACCAGCGCCGCGACCAGCGCGGCCTCATCGACCAGTTCACCACGCGCCGTATTAATCAGGATCGCGCCGTCTTTCATCGACGCAATCCGCGCCGCATTGACCACCTGCGCCGTCTCGGGGATGAACGGCGCATGCAGGGTCAGGATGTCGCTTTGGGTGAACAGCGCATCGCGCTCCACATAGCGCACCTTGAGGCGCTGTTCGACCTCGGCAGCGGCACGATAGGCATCGTGGTAAATCACCTCACACTCAAACCCC
>JANOYK010000075.1:0-1503 GCA_031428855.1 Burkholderiales bacterium
CCGCAAACGCGTCGCACGCAAAGACATGATGAAGCGCGTCGCGCGCTTTTCCAAACTCAAGGGATTCAATGGCGGCCTGCCCGACAGCAACATGCCCGGTTGCGAGCGCACGCTGTTCAACGTGATCGGTTTTCAGCCGCCCAAGGGCGAGAAGGATGGCATGCAGTCACCGGTCGGTGCCGACGCTGCGCGCATGGCCGCGATCAAAATTTCCGAGGGCTTCAACCTCGGTTATTGCAAGGCGCTGCCGGGCAAGGGGCCGATGCTGCATAACCACGACACCAACGAAACCTTCATCGCCATGACCGGCGTGTGGCGTGCAAGCTGGGAGAACGAAAAAGGCAAACTCGATCACGTAGACCTGAAACCGCTCGACGTCATCTCGTTTCCGCCCGGCGCATCGCGCCGCTTCATGAACGTCACCAAGGGTTCCAAAACCAAAGAGTCGGTGCTGATGTTTGTGATCGGCGGCAACGCGCCGCGCGCCGAATTTACCGCTGAGACGATGGGCATATTGGAGAAAAAGGGCGTGTGGCCTGCGGTAGCCAAGCCAGCGCGCAAGGGAGCAAAAGCCGCATCGAGCAAGGCGGCAACGCAGCGCGGCTGAAACCGGCGTGGCTTAGGACCCAAAACCCGGCCCAACCCGGCCCAAGCTAACCCCAGGAGAGACGCATGAAGGCAGCACGCGGCAAAGCAACACACCAGAATGAAATACCCGGGCCGGTGGTATCGATCACGGTGCCATCGTTCACGGCACCATCGTTCAAATGGCTCGCAGCAGCGCTGCTGGCCTGCGCCAGCATGGCGGCGCTCGCGCAGCCTTATCCCAACCGGCCGGTCAACATGGTGGTGCCGTTTCCACCCGGCGGCATTGCTGATCTGACGGCGCGCGTGCTCGCGCCGGCCATGGGTACGATCCTCGGGCAGAACATCGTGATCGAGAATCGCGCCGGTGCCGGCGGCGCAGTCGGCATGGCGCATTTGGCCAAGCAAAAACCGGATGGCTATTCGCTGATGACGGCGCTCTCCAGCATCGTCATCATCCCGGCGTCAGATCAGGTGTCGGGCCGTCCGCCGCTCTATCAGATGTCTGACTTCACGCCGATTGCGCTGCTCTCGGCGGACCCGACGATTTTGCTGGTGCCCTCTGATAGCCCTTGGAAGACGCTCGACGATTTGATAAAGGATGCGCGCGCCAATCCGGGCAAGATCAGCTACAGCTCGTCCGGCACCTATGGCACCACCCACACCGCGTTTGAGATGCTGGCGCAGGCGGCGGGCGTCAAGATGCTGCACGTGCCTTACAAGGGCGGCGGCCCGTCGATGACGGCGCTGCTTTCCAATGAAGTCAACATCACGGCGCAATCGCCCGGTGTCGCCAATCCGCATGTGAAGGCGGGCAAGGTGCGCGTGCTTGGTTCATGGGGTGCCACGCGCCTGCCTTCGATTGCCGATGTGCCGACCATGAAAGAGCAGGGCTATGACGTCGAGTTTTACATCTGG
>JANOYK010000076.1:0-1967 GCA_031428855.1 Burkholderiales bacterium
TACCCGCACCGGGAAATTATTTTATGAATACTCGTGATCCGGCGTTCGACGCCAAACCGCTGGTCGATGTGCAAAGCTCGGTCGACACGCGCCACATCGCCATCAACAAGGTCGGCATCCGCGCGATCCGCCATCCGGTCAGGATTGCCGAACGGGCCGGCGGCGCGCAGCGCACTGTCGCCACCTTCAGCATGACGGTCGGGCTGCCGCAGGAGTTCAAAGGCACCCACATGTCGCGCTTTGTCGAGATACTGAACGCGCATGAGCGCGAGATTTCGGTCGAATCGTTCGGCGTGATGCTCAAAGAGATGGCAGTGCGGCTCGAAGCCAAGACCGGCCATATCGAGATGCGCTTCCCGTATTTCATCGACAAGGCCGCACCGGTGTCGGGCGTCAGGAGCCTGATGGACTACGACATCACCTTTATCGGTGAGATCGAAAACGGCGTCACCACCTTCATGATGGAAGTGCTGGTGCCGGTGACCAGCCTGTGTCCGTGCTCAAAACAAATTTCCGATTACGGCGCGCACAACCAGCGCTCCCACGTCACCGTGCGCGCCGAGACCACCGCGTTTGTCTGGATCGAGGAAATAGTCGAGCTGGTCGAAAAGCAGGCGTCGTGCGAGCTGTATGGTCTGCTCAAACGGCCGGACGAAAAATATGTCACTGAGCGCGCTTACGACAACCCCAAGTTTGTCGAAGACCTGGTGCGCGATGTGGCAGCGGCGATGAATGCCGACCAGCGTGTGGTGGCCTACACGGTTGAAGCCGAGAATTTCGAGTCAATCCACAATCACTCGGCTTACGCGCTGATCGAGCGCGACAAGCGCACGGCTTGATCGATGGTGCGGCACGGGTCACGGCGGCACGCACCGCCCGCACCGCACCACAGACTGGGCCGGCGCTAAAAGCGCTTGATAAGCGTGAGGCTCTCGCCCTCACGCCGCATTTCGACCCGGTTCAAAAAACTCATGCCGAGCAGGCCGACGCCGCCGGTGCCGGGGCCTTCGCGCACCGCCCCTTCGATGCCGTAAAGAGTGATTGGCCCGACGCTGACCGAATCGAGTTTGACGATCCAGGTGCGCACCGGCCCGCCCGCTGTGCTGCTCCAGGCCGGCGTTCCCTTGCGATAGTCGAGGCCAATGCCCTGCGCCTGCGCCGCATCCATCGACACGCTGGTGGCGCCGGTATCGACCAGAAACGGCAGCGCCGCGCCGTTGATTTTGACGCTGACGGCGAACATGCCGTTGCGCGTTTCCTTGAGTGTGATCTGGTCACGCGTGTCTTTCGCCGCAACGCCACCCGCGCCACTCGCGCCACCCGCAGCGTTGCTGCTGTTGCCGGTGCTGACAGCGGTGCTCGCGGCTGCCCCTTTCCGGCGCGACAGCCGCAGCGACTGACCATCGCGCTGCATCGACAACTGGCCGATGAAGCTCATGCCGAGCAGCACACCGTCAAAATTGTTCATGCCCGGCGTGACAGCAGCTTCGATGTTCTCGATCGTGATGCCGCCGACGCGCACACTGTCCAGTTTGACCACATGGGCCGGCTGGTTGCCGCCCGCAGTGTTGACCGTGATCGGCTGGCCGGCGCGATAGTTGATGCCCAATTGCGCCGCCAATTGCGTCCCCATCGCCACCGATGTCGCCCCGGTGTCGACCAAAAATTTTACCGCCTTGCCGTTGACCGTGCCGACCGTGACGTAGTGTCCGTGTGAATCGGGCGACAGCGTAATGGTGTCTTGCCCTGCGCCGCTGCCGCTGGTTTGAAACGGCTGGCCGATGTGCAGGGTGCGGCGCTTGCCGTCAATCTCCACCACCGCGCTCTCGCCCGTGGTCGAGATCAGAGTGAAGCCTTCGGCGGTTTTTTGCCCGGTGCTGATGGTTTTGGGTGGGCCGCCGTTGACCGACACCAGCGCCTTGCCGGGGAAGATGCCGACCAGATTGATATCAGCCGCGAAACCGTTG
>JANOYK010000077.1:0-3891 GCA_031428855.1 Burkholderiales bacterium
GCGGGGCCGATGCCGTGGCACCGATCACGGCGCGGCGCACGCCGCGCGCCGGATCAATCCGCACCGCGCCAATCGCTTCGGCGAACTCACCCGACTTGCGGCAAAACTTGAAATAGCCGAAGCGCATACCACGGGTGATGGCCTGAGATCCGCTCTGGTAGCCATTTTCAGAGCATTTCCGAATCCGCACCCCGGCAAGAATTTCGTCCTCGCGCAATGTGGTGGTGAAGGCCGCTTGCATGAAGTCACCACTCGCCACTTCGCGCTGACCCGGGTTTGATCCACCCTGGCCATCGATCACATACACCGCATCCAGCAGCAGCATGGTGCTGACCCAATCGGCCGCCGGGTCTGCATGCGCCAAGCTGCCGCCAATGGTGCCGCGGTTGCGCACCGCGCGGTAGGCAATGTTGGAGGCGACATAAGGCATCAGGCCGCCCGAGGGGTCGGCAATCTTGCCGTCTTCAATCGCGGCATGGGTCACGCCTGCGCCAATAAAAATCGACTCGCCCTCATCGCGCACCTCGCGCAGGGCGGCCAGTGCGGCGAGATCGACCACGCTGTCCGGCTGTGCCAGCCGCAAGTTGAGCATCGGCCCGAACGACTGGCCGCCCGCGATGGGTTTGGCCATGCCGCCACCGGCTGCGAGCAGCGCACACACTTGCGCCACCGAGGGCGGGCAGGCGTAACTGAATGCAGCCGCCTTCATGCGCGCGCTCCGGTGGCACCACCGGTGCCGCCCGTTACCGGGTTTCCACTGGACGCAGACGCTACGGCACGCGCAGCGCTGATCGCCGCCAACAACCGCTTCGGGCTAACCGGGCTTTCCGTGATCTCCACGCCAAGGTCTTTCAACGCGTCGTTAATCGCATTGACAATCGCGGCCGGCGGCGCAATTGCACCGCCCTCGCCGATGCCTTTCTGGCCGAACTCGGTATAGGGCGAGGGCGTCTCGATATGCTCGATGCGAATCGACGGCACTTCCGGCGCACCCGGCAGCATGTAGTCGGCCAGGGTGGAGGCAAGCGGCTGGCCGTTTTCATCAAACGGCATTTCCTCATAGAGCGCCGTGCCGATGCCCTGCGCCACGCCGCCCAAAATCTGGCCGTCCACCACCATCGGGTTGACCAGCACGCCGCCGTCCTCGGCAATTGCGTAATCGAGAATTTCGACTGCACCCAGTTCGGTATCCACCGCCACCACCACCGCGTGACAGGCGTAAGAAAAGGTGCCGGTGTCGCGCGCCGCTTTATAGCCTGCGATCACTTCGAGACCTGCCGGGTCAATATCCGCCGGCAGCAACTGTGGCGCGCGGTGCCACACATGGGCCACCTCCGCCAGCGACATGCGCGCCGTGCTGCCTTCAAACACCTGGCCGCGCGCCAGCGTCAGCGCAGCCGCATCGCAGTGGTGCAACTTGGCGGCGATCTGGCATACGCGCTTGGCCATTTCCTTGCACGCGGCCGCGACTGCGCCACCGCTCATCACCATCGAGCGTGAACCCCAGGTGCCGGTGGAGTAGGGCGAGTTGCCGGTGTCGCCGTGCGACAAACGCACCTTGGCGATGTCAATCCCGAGCACCTGGTTGGCCACCTGCGCCATCGTCGTCTCCATGCTCTGCCCGTGCGAATGCGCGCCAATGGCAAGTTCGAGCACGCCGTCGGCGTTGAGGCGGGCGCGGCACTGCTCGTGCCCCGGCACCATCGGAATGCCCCAGCCGAAATAAACGCTGGTGCCGTGCGCAGCCTGCTCGCAATAGACCGCGAACCCGACACCGATGCGGCGGCCTTGGGCGTCACCGCCGGCCTCGCCCAGCTTCTGGCGCGCGCGTACTTCGGTCAGGCCAATCGCATCGCGCGCCAGCTTGAGCACGCGCGGATAGTCGCCGCTGTCGAAATGTTTTTTGGTGATGTTGTCGTACGGCATCTCGTGCGGCTGCACCACGTTGGCCAGGCGCACGTCAATCGGCTCAATGCCGGTTTCGCGCGCAATCGCATCGATCATCAGTTCAAGCGCAAAGCACACCCCCGTGCGCGCCACGCCGCGATACGGCAGGATCGGCGCCTTGTTGCTCGCCACCGACCAGGTCTTGCAGCGGTAGCGCTCCATCTTGTACGGGCCGGGCAGGATCGAGCCGACCTGCGCCGCTTCAAGGCAAGCAGAAAACGGGTACGACGAATACGCACCCGAATCGACCGTGGCTTCGCAGTCGATGCCGAGCAAGCGCCCATCTCGATTGGCGTAGACCGTGATGTCGTAATCGTGTTCGCGGCAATTGGCGTTGGCGGTGAGTTGCTCGCGCCGGTCTTCGATCCAGCGTAGGGGCCGGCCCAGCTTGATGCACAGATAGGCGAGCACGATTTCTTCCGGCAGCAAGATGCCCTTGTAGCCGAAACCGCCGCCAACATCGGGCGCGATGATCCGAATCTGCCCGGTGTCCAGCCCGAGACATTCCGACAGGCCCTGGCGGTTGATATGCACCATCTGCGCCGATGACCACATCGTCAATTGCTCAAGGCGCGCATCCCACTGGCACACAACGCCGCGCCCTTCGAGCGGCGACATGCACTGGCGCGCGGTGCGGATATGGCGTGTGAGCTTGATTGGCGCGTCCGTGATCGACGACAAATCGCCATCGACCAGACTTTCGAGAAAAATGTTGTCGCCCCATTCGTCATGCACCAGCGCCGGCGGCGCGGTGCGTGCTTTCAGCATGTCCACCACCGCAGGCAGTTCATCAATATCGGCAAACACGTCCTGCGCCAGGTCTTCGGCCTGCGCGCGCGTGGGTGCGATGCAGGCGGCGATCAGCTCGCCCACCTGGCGCACCTTGCCGCGCGCCAGCGGCCATTGATCGGACGGCTTGAAACCCGGCAGGCTCGACACGGCACGGATCGGTTTCACCCCCGCGAGGTCGTCCATCGTAAACACGGCGGCTTCGCGCCCGGCCGGCTTCTCGATGTTCTTCAGAGTGCCATGCGCCACCGGCGAGCGCGCGAACGCCACGTCCCACATGCCGGTCAGACGGATGTCACCGACAAATTGGCCGCGCCCGGCCATCAGGCGCTTGTCTTCCTTGCGCAACACCGATGCGCCGACCCCTTGCGCGGCGGCCGCGCCGGCCAGATGCTCGACGTCGCTCTGGTTCACGCCGCTTGCACCTGGGGCAGAATCGGCGCGGTGGCGTCGTGGCGCACCCCGCCGCGAATACAAAACGCGGGGGTGAGCACCCGGTCCGTCACCACCTGCGTGCCTTCGTTGTCCGACAGCACAAAGCGACCGCGCTCATCGTTGAGGATCGACACATCGGCCGCGGCACCGACGCCAAGATGGCCGAGGTCGCCCGCCAAACCGAAATCACGCTGCGCATTGCAGGTCGCCATCGCCACCACCTGGCTGATCGGCAGTTTGAGCGCCAGCATCGCCGTCATCGCCGACACCAGCGAAAACTTGACCGCACCGAAAAACATGTGCTCTTTGTCCGGGTGGCTGTCGGGTGTGCCGGGGGCTTTGGGTTTGGGCACGGCGGTGTTGTAGCCGTGCATGTCGGCCCCCAGCGTGTCGGGCATGATGCCGGCGTCGAGTGCGATGCGCGCCATCTTGTAGCTGAAGTGCGAGCCGTGGCCGACATCGACCTTCAAGCCCTTGGCCATTGCCTCTTTGACAATCGTATGCACCTTGCCCTGGCGGTTGACAAAGCCGCCCGGGTGGCGCGTGAACGGATGCGCGAGGATGTCGCCGGGTTTGAGCAGGGTCACCACCTGATCGAGAATCGTGTCGGCATCGACCCCATTGGCTCCCGACTCGGGCAGCGGCCAGAGCTGGCCGAAGTGGATGTAGACCGGCAGATCGGCCTGGCGTCCGATCTCGGCGGCTTGGCGCATCACCTCA
>JANOYK010000078.1:0-2901 GCA_031428855.1 Burkholderiales bacterium
TTGCGCTGCGCGTTTTCGATTGAGCGCGAAACCATGCCGGCCTCAATCGCTTCACCCTCTGGAATTTTCAAGCGCGCCATGATCGATTTCAGGCGATCACCGGCGAAAATTTTCAGCAGCGGATCTTCGAACGACAGGAAAAACCGTGATGAACCCGGATCGCCCTGACGACCGGCACGGCCGCGCAATTGATTGTCGATACGTCGCGATTCATGGCGCTCGGAGCCGACGATATGCAGGCCGCCCGCAGCGACGACGGTGTTATGCAGCACGTCCCAATTGGTTTTGACCTCATTAATGCGCAGCTCTTTTTGCGCGTCAGAGAGCGTCTCATCGGCCTTGATGGCGCGCATTTCCGGATCAGGATTTCCGCCCAGCACGATGTCAGTACCGCGGCCTGCCATGTTGGTGGCAATGGTGATTTGTTTGGGTTTGCCAGCTTGGGCGACGATATCGGCTTCACGTGCGTGTTGCTTCGCGTCCAAGACTTCGTGTGGAAGTTTTTCTTTGGTGAGCAACGCGGAAAGCAATTCCGAATTTTCAATCGAGGTGGTGCCGAGCAGCACCGGCTGGCCGCGCGCATGGCAATCCTTCACATCGATGACGATGGCGTTGTGCTTTTCTTTCGCGCTGATGTAGACGAGGTCATTGGTGTCTTTGCGCGTCATCGGTTTGTTGGTCGGGATGATCACGGTTTCCAGGTTGTAAATACTCTGGAATTCGAACGCTTCGGTGTCGGCCGTGCCGGTCATGCCGGAAAGCCGGCTGTACAAACGGAAAAAATTCTGGAACGTGATTGACGCCAGCGTCTGCGATTCGTTCTGGATCTTCACGCCTTCCTTGGCCTCGACCGCCTGATGCAGGCCTTCGGACCAACGCCGTCCGGCCATCATGCGCCCGGTGAATTCATCAACGATCACCACTTCGCCGTTTTGCACCACGTAGTGCTGGTCACGGTGGAACAGATAGCGCGCGCGCAGGGCGGCGTAGAGGTGATGCATCAGCATGATGTTTTGCGCTTCGTACAGGCTGCCGCCTTCGGGCAGCAGCTGTAAGCGCGCCAGGATTTCTTCAGCGTGCTCAAAGCCTTTTTCGCCCAGATGCACCTGATGGCCTTTTTCATCGACCCAAAAATCGCCGGGCGGCTCGGGCTCGTCGGTCTTGGGCTCGGAGGTCATGCGCGTCAACAGCGGCGCAACCTCGTTCATGCGGTAGTACAGTTCGGTGTGGTCGTCGGCCTGGCCCGAGATGATGAGCGGCGTGCGCGCTTCGTCGATCAGGATCGAATCGACCTCGTCGACAATCGCAAAATTGAGCGGGCGCTGGCGGCGGCCGTTTTTTTCATGCTCAAGGTTGTCACGCAGGTAGTCAAAACCGAATTCGTTGTTGGTGCCGTAGGTGAGATCGCAGGCATAGGCCGCCTGTTTCTCGACCGACTCCATGTCGGGCAGGTTCATGCCGGTGGTCAGACCGAGAAAGCTGTAGAGCTTGCCCATCCACTCGGCGTCACGCCGCGCCAGGTAGTCGTTCACCGTCACCAGGTGGACACCCTTGCCCGAGAGCGCGTTGAGGTACACCGGCAGCGTCGCCATCAGGGTCTTGCCCTCGCCGGTGCGCATCTCGGCAATCTTGCCCTGATGCAAGGCCATGCCGCCGACCAGCTGCACGTCGAAGTGGCGCATGCCGAGCGAGCGCACGCCGGCTTCGCGGACTACCGCAAACGCCTCGGTCAGCAGGTCGTCAAGCGCAGCGCCCTCTGCGATGCGCTGTTTGAATATCGCCGTTTTGGCCTTCAAATCTGCGTCGGAGAGTTGCTTCATCGCCGCCTCAAGGGCATTGATGGCACCAATCTGGCGCTGATATTGTTTAAGCAGCCGGTCGTTGCGGCTGCCAAATATTTTTCTGAGAATGCCCGTGACCATGTGGACTTGAGCCAGTCGTGGAGAAGTGCAGCAGGTGGGGATGCGGGCCGTTAATTCCAGCGGCGCATGGCGTGTATCGCGTTTATAAAAACAACACTCCGGCGGAAGGCCGGAGCGGTATCCGCGCTCCTGCGGCAAGACCGCAGAAAATCGGCTGGAAAATGCGGTGCGAAAGCTGAAATTTTAGCACGCCGGAACCGGCGCTCAGGGGAGTGAGGCTCTTGGTGAGCCGCTTGGCGAGACGCTTGATGCGCCCCGTTGATACGGCCCTTGCCGATGGCCCCGGAAGCCCTCGGTGCGGTCCCTGAGTGAAGCCCTGCGTGCAGCCCCCTGGGTGTGC
Organism: Burkholderiales bacterium; assembly: GCA_031428855.1. Taxonomy (GTDB): domain Bacteria; phylum Pseudomonadota; class Gammaproteobacteria; order Burkholderiales; family JAEUOS01; genus CANJDH01. The sequence goes on from JANOYK010000078.1 coordinate 2,263, forward strand.
GGCCCCAAGGATACGGCACAGGCAGCGCAGCTACCGGTCGGGGGCGCTGGTATCGAACACCGGCTCGACCCGCTCGCGGATCGCCGGACTCGCGCCAGCGCCAGACTGCGGCACCCGCGCCGGCCTGCGGGTCTCTGCTTGCACCGGTGCCGCCACCTCAACGCGTGCCGCCGCCAACACTGGCTTATCCGTCTTGCCGGTTTTTGATTCTGCCGCCAGCGCGCCTGGTTTTTGCGCGGCTATCAGGAACCGCGCCGGATTTTGCGCCACACCCTTGAAGCGCACTTCAAAATGCAGGTGCGGCCCGGTGGAGCGCCCGGTGGAGCCGACCTCGGCGATTCTTTGGCCGCGTTTGACGAACTCGCCGGGCTTGACGTGCGTGACCGAGGCGTGGGCATAGCGCGTCACGATGTCGCCGCCGTGGTCGATTTCGATCATGTTGCCATATTGGTGGTGCCATTCGGCCGCCAGCACCACACCGCCGGCAGCGGCCACAATCACCGTGCCGGGCTGGGCGATGAAGTCAATGCCCTCATGCTGGGCATGCTGGCCGGTGATCGGGTCAATGCGGGTGCCAAACCCCGACACATTGAATTCGGCGTCCACTGGCAACACCGTCGGCAGGCGCTTCGATTTCAG
>JANOYK010000079.1:0-7793 GCA_031428855.1 Burkholderiales bacterium
AACGCTGGTGGCCAGCGTCTATCAGAGCGAGGGCCGCTCGTTCTCGCGCGCCCACCCGTTCTTCTGGGCGCCGTTTGTCGTGGTGGGGGATTGACGATGGCGTTTAGCTTGCCCGCTGCCAGCCGCTCGCGAAACCCGGCGTCGTAGGTGCGGCTGACCTGGCTCTCGGGCAGGTTGAGCCGTTTCAACCAAGTCTCGGCGCTGGTGGCATAGGTGAAGTCCAGCCCGACGATTTTGGCATTGGCCTGCTCCAGCACTTTCATCGCAGTGGCAAAATGCGGCTGCCAGAACGCCAGCGGGTCCGCCTTCAAGCGGTCAAACGTGTCGTCATCGACCGACACAATCGCCACGTGCTGGGCCTCGCGCCGCTTGCCTGCCACCAGGTGGCAGGCGTCGTAATAAAAATTGTCCACTACCCTGATCGCACCCTGCCATTCGGCCGCAATCATGGTGCCCGCCGCGACGATGGTGACGAGCGCGTAGCGCTGCCACTCCCGCGTCAGCGCCGGCAAGCGCGCGGTCAAAGCAGCGGGCAAGCTAAACGCCATCGTCAATCCCCCACCACGACAAACGGCGCCCAGAAGAACGGGTGGGCGCGCGAGAACGAGCGGCCCTCGCTCTGATAGACGCTGGCCACCAGCGTTTTTTGCGCAGCACCGAGCGCCTCAATCGGGTTTTTGCCGCCTTTCATCTCGCGAAAGGTGCCGGTCACCAGCGCCTGCGTCGCCACGCTGTCAACCGACCAGTGGCTCACGATCAGCGACTTGGCCCCGGCATACATGAACGAGCGCGTAAGACCCGCAAAGCCTTCGCCGTTGCTCGATGATTGCGAATCGCCTGCGGTGTTACACGCCGACAACACCACCAGCTCGGCTGACAGCTCGACGTCTTCAATCACCTCGCGCATCGACAGCAAGCCGTCCTCGCCCTGCAAATCGCCGGTCAGTGTCAGCGCCAGCGCCGGCTGCGCCAGCGCGCCCTTGTTGGGCGTGCCGCTGCGCGCCACCACCCCTTCGGCATCGGACGCGATGTCGATATTTTGCAAAAAGTCGCCGCCCAGAAAACCGTGGGTAGCAAACAGCACAAAGCGCGCGTCTTTGAGAATGCCCGACTTGGCGCGCTTTTCCTGCGCGTCGCCGCGCATCAGCAAGGTGGTCTCGCCGCCCAGAATCGCGGCCACCTCGCGCGCCTCTGCCGCCGTTTCGGCCAGACGCGGAATGCGCGCGCCGCCGGCGGGCAGCGTGGCTGCGAGCACCCCCAAGAGGGTGCGCGTCTGCGGGTTGTAGCTGGCCGGCTGGCCGTCTTCACCGCCGAACACGGCATCGGCAAATGCCACCAGTTGACGGCTATAGCGGGCTGGCGGTTTCGGGTTGGTGCGCTGTGAGGCCAGCGCAGCCAGGCTGGGCAGGTAGGTGAAGCGGTGCGCATCACCGGCAAACGGCAAGGCGGCGTACTCACCAAAGAAAGGATTGGCGGCGCTGCCATTGCCGGCCCGGCGCAGGCTGTCAAATTTGGCGCGCTCCTCGTTGCCGTAGCGCGTCACCATCAACTCGAACGGCAGTGTGTAGAGCGGGCCGTCGGCCACCACCAGCACGCGCCTGGCTCCTTGCAGGGTGGCGGCCACCGGCGTCATCAAGTCGCGATAGAGGCTGGCCAGCACTTGCGGATCCATCTCGCGCAACACGATCAGCGGCTCGCCGCCGGCGATACGCTCCATCGGGCGGCGCAGGCGCTGCACCCGCGCTGTCAGGTCCGCACGCGAGACATTGGTGGTCACCATCTGAAACTTGTCGCGCGTCACCGCAAAGATCACCGCCTGATTCGGCAGCAGCGCATAGGTAATGAGCACCTCGCCTTCACGCAGCAGGTTTTTTTGCAGGTCGTCAGCGGTGACCGGGCGCGGATTGGTCAACTCCATGAAACGCGGGTAGTCGCGCCACAGCGTGTCCTCGGCTGTTTTGAGCACCGCCTCCTGCTCCGTCAGCTGACGGCCGATCTGGGTTTTCTGCCCCGCTGCGCCGGGCTGGCCATCCGCCACCGACAACAAGGCAAAGCGCACGGCGGTAATCCGCTCCTGCGCCGATTCACGCTGTTTTTTCAACACCGCAAACGCGGGGGCATCGGAAAACCGCGCCACATCGGCCTGGCGCAGCATTTCCGAGAACACGCGTGACTGGCTGCGCGAGGCCACCGCCAGTGCTTCCTTGTCGTGGCCTTGCCCCGGTGTCTGCACATTGAGCGCCACCAGGATGCGGATCAACTCACGGTAGACGTAGGCGAACTGGCCGAGAAAGGCCTGGCGCGATTCTTCCGACTGGCCCTGGCTTTGTGAATACAGCGCTTCGAGCGCATCGACTGCCTCGCGGTAGTAAGGCAGCGCCTCGCGCAGGCGCCCGCGCCGCGCCATGCTGTAGCCCATGCTGCTGGCGTTGACCAGCAGGTTGCGCGGCACCCCTGCCTCACGCGCGTTGACCACCGCCTTGGCGTACAAGGTTTCGGCCTGTGCGCTCTTGCCCTGGCGGTCGTAGGTGATCGCGAGGGTGGTCAGCATGCTGGCGGTGTCGAGGTGCGCGGGGCCGAGTGATTTTTCGGCGATCGCGAGGGCGCGCCCGTGCAGCGGTTCCGCTTCGCCAAAGCGGCCGCGCCCGGCCAGCAGCACCGCCAGGTTGTTGAGCGTGGCGGCCACCGAGGGATGGTTCGCACCCAAGGTTTTTTCCTGAATCGTGAGCGCACGCCGGTACAGCGTTTCAGTTTCCGACGCCTGCGCAAATTCGCGCATCTGCGCGCCGCCACCACGGCGCGCCGGCGGCAGATTGGGCTGCCCCGCCACATCGTCCTGCTTGGCCTGCTCAAACAGGGCATTGGCCAGACTGGTGAGGCTGGCCGCCGTATCGGGATGTTCCGCGCCCAACACTTTTTCGCGCGCCGCCAGCACCCGGCGGTAGAGCGCTTCGGCCTCCTTGAACTTGCCCTGCAACAGCATCACCCCGCCCAGATTGGTGAGCGTGGCCTGGGTGGTCGGGTGCTCCGGGCCAAGCGTTTTTTCGTGTACCTCCAGCGCCTGCCGGTGTAGCGATTCGGCCTGGTTGAAATCACCCTGCGCGGCAGCCGATTGGGCCTGTGCCGCCATCCGCGCCGCTTCGGGCGAGCCGGCAGCAGGGGCTGCGCCAGAGGTGCCTGGAGCACCCGGCGCAGCCTGACCGGGCCGCCCCGGGCCAGGTGCCTGCGCCACCGCGCCCAGTTGTCCACTCTTGCCCTGCCGGTCCAGCACCCGCGCGAGGTTAGCCAGCGTCACCGCCGTGTCAGGATGGTTGCGGCCCTGCTTGGCCTCGCGAATGGCGAGCGCCCGCCGCAACAACAATTCCGCATTGGAAAAATCGCCCTGCCGCTCCAGCACCAGCCCCAGATTGTTCAGCATCGCGCCGGTAAATTCATGCTCCGCCCCCAAGCGCCGCTCGTAAATCTGCAGCGCCTGGCGGAAGCTGTTTTCCGCCTCGGTCAGATTGTTGTTGCGCAATTGCGCTGCGCCCAAGCCAGACCAGCTGGTGGCCACATTCGGATCCGCCGCGCCAAACCCCGCCGTGCCGGCCGCCACTGCCTGCTTCCCAAGTGCTTCGGCCTGCGCGTAATCGCCCTTGCCGAGCGCGCCCTCAGCCTGGCCTTGCAACTCCTGCCAGCGCTGCGCATCGCGCATTGATATGGGGCGCGAACCCTGTGCCAGCGCCGCTGTGGCAAGCAGGGCCAGCATGCTCAGCAGCAGCAGGCTGGCGATACAATGAAGCAGCCAGGTTGTGACGCGTGGCGCGGGGCAAAGAGCGCCGGCCCGCGCGCCAGCCCGCCTCGATTGAGCACCTGTGTTCACACACTCCGTTGCATACCGCATTGCACACCCCCTTGACGGCTAGCGTAACCCAAGGCACACCATCCGTGAATGTCCCCTTTGTTCCACCGCCGGCCCTTACCAACCCGCTCGATGCCCTTGATTGGACCGCGCGCTTTGGCACGCTGCCCGGCAAATTCTATACGCGCCTTGCACCCACCGCCCTGCCCGCACCCTATCTGGTCGCGCACAACCCGGATGCGTTCGGCTTAATCGGCCTGGACCCGGCAGCGGCAGCAGACCCGGCATTTACCGCACTATTTACCGGCAACCAGGTGCCGCCGGGCAACCGCCCGCTCGCCGCAGTCTACGCCGGACACCAGTTTGGCGTCTATGTGCCGCAACTCGGCGATGGCCGCGCCATCACCATCGGCGAGGCGGTCGGCAGCCAGGGTGTGCAGGAAGTGCAGCTAAAGGGGGCCGGCCCCACCCCCTACTCGCGCATGGGCGATGGCCGCGCCGTGCTGCGCTCGTCGATCCGCGAATACTTGTGTTCAGAGGCGATGCATGGCCTCGGCATCCCGACCACGCGCGCGCTCGCCATCACCGGCTCGGATCAGCCGGTGATCCGCGAAACGGTGGAGACCGCTGCCGTCGTCACCCGCATCGCACCCTCCTTCGTGCGCTTCGGCTCGTTCGAATACTGGTATCACCGGCGCGATGCCGAGGCGGTGCGCACCCTTGCCGATTTTGTGATCGACACCTATTTCCCCGAAGTGGCCGGCACGCCGGAACGTTACGCGCTGTTTTTGCGCGAAGTGGTCAAACGCACTGCACACCTGATGGCACAGTGGCAATCGGTCGGCTTCATGCACGGCGTCATGAACACCGACAACCTGTCGATCCTCGGCCTCACGCTCGACTACGGCCCGTTCGGTTTCATGGAAGCGTTCGACCCCGGCCACATCTGCAACCACACCGACGAGCAGGGCCGCTACGCCTACAACATGCAGCCGCGCATCGGCTTGTGGAATTTGTATGCCTTGGGGCAAGCGCTGGTGCCGCTGATGGAACCGGACACGATCGAAGCCCAATTGCACACCTACGAAGGCACATTCGACACCGCGCAAAATGCCTTGCTGCGCGCCAAGCTCGGCCTCTTGACCACCCACGATGCCGATCACGCACTGGCCGATGAAATGTTCGCCCTGATGGCCGAATCGCAGGTGGACTTCACGCTGTTTTTCCGCTCGCTGTCGCAGTTGCTTGCGGCCGATGCGGCGGACGATGCTGCCGTGCGCGACCTCGTTATCAACCGCGAACGCTTTGACGCCTGGGCGGCGCAGTACCGCGCGCGCCTGCAAGCCGAAGCGAGCATCGATGTGGAACGTGCGGCGCGCATGAACCGCGCCAATCCCAAATACGTGCTGCGCAATTACCTCGCAGAAGCCGCAATCCGCAAAGCGCGCGACGAGCGCGATTACAGCGAAATCGAAACATTGCACAAACTGCTGAGTGCGCCGTTCGACGAGCAGCCGGAACATGCGCACTACGCCGCCTTGCCGCCTGATTGGGCCAGTCATCTTGAAGTGTCGTGCTCGTCCTGATTGGCACTCTGCCACGCAGCATCGCCGCCCCGCGCTCAATGCCACGCCTGACACAGAAAGCCAACCGCCCCCGCCACCAAACCCGCCGCCGAAAGATTGCCATGACCGATACCGCCACCACCCCCGCCAAAATCACCAAGACCGACCAGGAATGGAAAACACAGCTCTCGCCGCTCCAGTTTGACGTGACGCGCAAACACGGCACCGAGCGCGCCTTCAGCGGCGAATACGCCGATCACCATGATGAGGGGGTCTACCAGTGCGTCTGTTGCGGCACGCCGCTGTGGGATGCAAAACATAAATTTGAATCCGGCACCGGCTGGCCCAGTTTCTGGCAACCCGCCGTCAATCAGAACATCGCCACCACCACCGACCGCAAGTTTTTTATGACCCGCACCGAAGTCCATTGTGCCGTGTGCGACGCGCATCAGGGCCATGTGTTTGAAGATGGCCCCAAACCGACCGGCTTGCGTTACTGCATTAACTCGGCGTCGATCAAGTTCGCCAAACGCTGAGAACGCGGCCTTATAATCCGAAGCTATGGATTTTTTAATTGACCTCGTTCCCGCGCTGCCGTTTTTGCTGGTGGCATTCGGCCTTGCCGACATTTTTCTGGCCACCCAATTGGCGATGGGGGCTGCGGCGCTGCAGCTCATTGCCAGCCGCTGGCGCTACGGCAAAGTCAAGAAAATGCACGCGGTCACGTTTGCGGCCATCATCGTGTTCGGCTCGATCACGCTGTTCCTGCACGATGACCTGTTCATCAAACTCAAGCCGACAGCGTTGAACTGGGCGTTTGCCCTGGTGTTCCTCGGCGCACCGCTGTTTTTCAAGAAAAATCTGCTCAAGCTGATGCTCGGCGAAAAACTCGCCCTGCCCGATCTTGCCTGGAGCCGCCTCAATCTGATGTGGGTGGCCTATTTCGCCCTGATCGGCGCCACCAACCTCTATATCGCGCTCAATTTTTCAGTCGAGGTATGGAGCAAATTCCGCGTCTTTGGCCTGTACGGGGCGCTGCTGGTGTTCATGGTGCTGCAGGGGTTTTACATTTTCCGGCATCTGCCCCCTGAAGAAGTGGCGTCAGACGCCAAATCACCATGAGCCTGACTGCGGCACCGGCCAGCCCTGCGCAAGCGCAGATGCGCGAGCGCCTCGCGGCGCTGCAGCCGGCGGCCCTCGACATCACCGACGACAGCGCCTTGCATGCCGGCCACGCCGGCGCAGCGGGCGGCGGCGGGCATTACACGCTGCGCATTGTGTCGGCGCGTTTTGCCGGCCTCAACCGGGTGGCGCGCCACCGGCTGGTGTATGACACGCTCGGCACCCTGATGCAACACCAGATCCACGCACTGGCGCTCACCACGCTGGCACCCGCTGAAGTTTGACTTGCCACTCACCGTAAGGACCCAAGATGACGAAACACGCCCCTCTCCTGCTCGCTGCCGCACTGACAGCCATTTCTGGCACCGCACTGGCCCAAAATATCGCCAAGATCAACGGCGTGGCGATCCCGATGTCGCGCGCCGACACCATGATTAAGGAAATGGCAGCGCAAGGCCGCCCCGACAGCCCGGATCTGCGCCGCACGATCAAGGAAGAGTTAATCAATCGCGAAATCATGATGCAGGAAGCGTCCAAACTGGGTCTGGCCAAACTGCCGGATGTCGAAACCCAGTTGGAGTTCGCCAAGCAAAACGTGATGGTGCGGGCCTACATTCAGGACTACTTCAAGCGCAACGCCATTACCGACACGCAAGTCGCCGCCGAATACGCCAAGATCAAGGGCGAGCTGGGCGAGAAGGAATACCGCACCCGCCACATCCTGGTCAAGACCGAAGACATCGCCAAAGGCATCATCACCAAGCTCAAGGCCAAGGGCAAGTTTGAAGATCTCGCCAAAGTGTCGGAAGACCCCGGCTCCAAAGACAAGGGCGGCGATCTCGACTGGGCCACCCCCGCCACCTTCGTGCCCGAGTTCACCCAGGCGATGATGAAACTCAAAAAAGGCGAATTCACCGACACCCCGGTTAAATCGCAGTATGGTTTTCATGTGATCCGCCTTGACGACGTGCGCGACACCCAGTTGCCTTCGATCGAAGAAGCCAAGCCGCGTATCTTGGAAGTGCTGCAGCGCAACCAGTTTGAAAAAATGCTGGCGGACTTGCGCGGCAAGGCTGCCATCGAGTAAGCACACTCCGGCAAGCCGCCTGCGGCGGCTGCACACAAAAACGCCACCCCGCAAGGTGGCGTTTTTATTTGTGGTGGTCTTTTTGTTTGTGACGGCCCCATGCCGGCGCGTCAGTGCCACCCAGCGCGGCGGCACTGCGCTGTGCCACTGCGCAGGTCCGGCACCGTCATGGTATTCT
>JANOYK010000080.1:0-1662 GCA_031428855.1 Burkholderiales bacterium
GATCAGTTGGCAGCGTTGTTTCTGGCCGGTGCCGACCGCGACAAGCTGGACCCGATTCTCGATACGTGTGTGACTGTGTATCGGGAGTCGCTCGACGAAGACCAGCAGGTGGACTTCAAGGGCAAAGCCAAGGCGTTTTGCCGCACTTATGATTTCCTCGCTTCGGTCATGCAGACTACCAATGCGGGTTGGGAGAAGTTGTCGATTTTCCTCAATCTGCTCACGCCCAAGCTGCCTGCGCCAAAAGAGCAAGACCTGGCGAAAGGCATTCTTGAAGCGATTGACATGGATAGCTACCGTGTCGAGAAGAAAACCGCGATGAGCATCGCGCTGGCGGATCAGGATGCGGAAATTGAGCCCGTGCCAGCGGAGGGCGGTGAGCATCGGCCCCAACCCGAATTGGATCGCTTGAGCAACATCATCAAGAGCTTCAACGAACAATTCGGCACGCAGTTCGGTGACGGCGACCGCGTTGTGCAACGCATACGCGACGACATCGCGCCGAAAGTCGCTGCTGATCAGGCTTATCAGAACGCGAAAGAGAACACACCGCACACCGCGCGCATGGCGCACGACCGGGAGTTGGCCAAGGTGATGCAGATTCTGCTCAAGGACGATACCGAGATTTACAAACAGTTCGTGCAGAACGATTCGTTCCGGCGGTTTGTCGGGGATATGGTTTATTCGATGACGAGCCGGTAACGCGGGATAGATTGGCCTCCTTATGGCTGCATTTCTTGCGAAAGAGGCCTAAGAACCGCTCCCACCAACGGTTTCGACGCCTACTGTTTCTTCTTGAGAAACGCCGCGATCCCGCCGGCAATGCCGCGCCGGAACGCGAGCACGCAGATCACGAGGGCCAGGCCGGTGACGTAGCAATCACCTTCAGCACGGGCTGCGCGGTCGAACCTTGCATTCCTTCTAACCGCCCGGCGGCTTGCCAGTGAAAACCGCCAATTGCGCGTCGAAGGCACGCTTGCAGGCGGGCCGCGCTTCGCTGCGGGCCACCTCAGATCACATCGGCACAGAGGTTTGGATATTCGTCCAGCAAACCCGACGCTTTCCGCCTGAAGCACCGGCACCATCATCAGGCCGCCCGCGCTGAACGCGCCATCGAGCCAGCCGGTACACCCGAGGCGGCGGGAAAGTTGGCCCAGCCGGTTGCGGACGCGATCCGCGACCAGAGGCATGTGTTGCGCGGTCCAGGGTTTGTCGCCTTGTCCCCTTGTCACCCTCAAGGAGCCTGGCGCATCCGAGTTCAAGGATCGGCGGCGCCACCGTGCCGAGCGGCGAACATCCAGGGAATCGCGCGCGCCCGGGCATTCGCCTCAATCGGCAACAGGCCCGCATGGCGCTGCGCGATGTGGAACATGATCGCCCCCGTCTCGAATAGGGCGAGATCGCCTTCTTCATAGGTCGGTATCTGCCCGAAAGGATGCAGCGCCAGATGGGCGGCCTCCTGCATCGCCTTGAACGAAACCAGACGAACCTCGTAAGCCTGGCCCACTTCTTCCAGCGCCCAGCGCACGCGCGTGTCGCGTGCCAGCCCCTTGCCGCCGTCGGGTGACTGTTCAAAGGCGGTGATGGTGGGGATCATGGGATAGCTCCAGCCGCTGTCGCGCTTAGCCAATATCCATGCGGTTCTTCAGCCATTGCGGCCTG
>JANOYK010000081.1:0-4771 GCA_031428855.1 Burkholderiales bacterium
GTGGAGGGCAGTGCGCCGCTGGTGGCGCGCGCTCGCGACAACGCCGCCCACAACGGCCTCGCCGCCGACACCGCTTTTCACGTCGCCAATTTGTTTGAAGCCACCCCCGAGTCGCTGGCACAGCTAGGCCGATTCGAGCGCATCCTGATCGATCCGCCACGCGAAGGCGCGCTCCACCTCATCAAGGCCATCGGCGCGCTCGGGCAGGCCGATGCCAGCTGGAAGCCAAAGCGTATCGTCTATGTCTCCTGCAGCCCGTCCACCCTGGCGCGTGATGCCGGCCTGCTGCATCACGAATTCGGCTACACCCTCAAGAGCGTCGGCATCGTCAACATGTTCCCGCACACCTCGCATGTTGAGTCGATTGCGGTGTTCGAGCCGCAGTAGGCGCTGCCCACTCCGCGCGTCAGCTTACGCCCCAGCCCCCACCTCGGCCCACACCTCAGCATTCCCGGCTCGCTACTCCCCGCTCCTCCACCTCACCCCTCAACCTCACCCGCACCCCCCGGAGAACCGCAATGGTCATCGGTGCCACTCTGCATCATGTGCATTTATCGTCCCCGCAGCCCGGAGCGCTGGCGCGTTTTTACGTCAAGGCGTTCGGCTTTGAGGCGCAGCAGCAGGGCAGCGAGTGGGTCTGCCGCACCGCCGGGCGCCGCATCGTGTTCTCGGATGGCCCGGCACACCGCATCAAGCACATTGCGTTCGCGTTTTCTGATGCAGCGGCACTGGCCGTATATCGTGCCCGCGTAGGCGATGGTGAAGCGGCACCGGCATCCGCATTGACCGGCGCAGGTGCCATGTCATTTAGCGACCCGGACGGCAACCGCATCGTCTTCATTACCGCCGATGCCGCCGATGCCGCCGGCGCTGATGCCGCCACCAGTGCCGCCGCTGTTGCAGCCAATCCCGCCAGCAGCAACATCAATCCCGCCAGCAGCAACATCAACACACCGCAGGCCACCCTGCCACCCGCCGCTTCACAGCATCTCGCCCTGCGCACCACCCAGCCCGACGCGCTGCTCGCGTTCTATCAGGAGCGCCTCGACTTCAAACTGTCCGATCGCGTTGAGGATGAGCAAGGCACATTGCGCGCCTGCTTCCTGCGCACTGACGCCATGCACCACGCCGTCGCGCTGTTCCGCGCGCCAGAAACGCGCTTCGATCATCAATCGTTTGAAACCACCGTCTGGACCGCCATGCGCGATTGGGCCGACCACATGTGCAGTCAACACGTCCCGATCGTCTGGGGCATCGGCCGCCACGGCCCCGGTAACGACACCTTCTTCATGGTGCAAGACCCGGACGGCAACCTCGCCGAGATTTCGTGTGATCTTGAAGTGTGTGAAGCCGGACACCAACCCGGCGTCTGGCCGCATGCGCAGCACACGTTGAACCTGTGGGGCAATGCGATCATGCGCAGTTGACCGCGAGTTCAAAGGAGATGCCAGGATGACCACTGCCCAACACGACGCAACGCCGCAACCGGCAGCATCACTCGCCCAACTCGCCGCCAATCTCGAATACGTGCTCAAGCTGCGCGCGATTCCGTTCGGCATGAAGCTGTTTGAGTCGGTCGAGCAGATGGCGGCGATTCCGAAAATCCGCCGCCCAAAGTCGATTCACACCACCGACCAAATCGTCGCGCAAGCAGCGCGGCTCGGGTGGACGGTCGGCATTACCGCCGACAATCTGGTCGGCGACCAATGCAAATCGGTGATCGGTCTGGGCGGGCAGACTGACGAGTGGCGCACCGGCAAACACATGAAGGGCGTGTGGTACGCCACGCTCGACGACACTGCGAAACATCAGGCGGCGATGCATCTGGTGCCGGCCGGAAAATACCAAGCGCTGGCAGTATCACCGCTGGCCAGCGGCAGGCTCGACCCGCCCGACATTGCGCTGTTTTACGCCACCCCCGGGGCGATGATGTATTTCATCAACGGCCTGCAATGGGCCGGGTACAAACGTTTTGACTGGAGCGTGGTCGGCGAGTCGGCCTGCGCTGATTCGTGGGGCCGGGCGTTGTCTACCCGCGAGCCGAGCTTGTCGATTCCGTGTTTTGCCGAGCGGCGCTATGGCGGCGTGCAGGATGATGAAATGTTGATGGCGCTGCCACCCGGTTTGATTGGCAAGGCGCTGGACGGCATGGCGGCGCTGTCGAAGAACGGCTTGCGTTATCCGTTCCCGCAATACGGGATTCAAAACGATGTGCGCGACGGCATGGCGGCGAGTTATCCGGAGCGCAAAGCGCCTGCGGCAGGTGCTGCCAATACGGGTTGAAGCGGGCGCGGCGGTGACGCGGTGGATCCCCTCCTGCGCATTGCCCCGGCGTGTGTCGCCATGACCGGCTAGGCTGATGCAGCACCTCAAAGGTGCCGGCGGCGGCACGAAAACCCAAGCCCAATCAGTGCCAGCCCAAGCAGTGCAAGCGAAGCCGGTTCCGGAACCAGACTGGCAACCACGGTTTCATTGATGGTGAGATTGTCGAGCGCCCAATGCTGACCGGCACCGCCATTGTTGCTTTGAACGAAATCAGTTCCTGTAAAAATGGTGAGCTTGTCAATGCCTGCCCAGCCGAACATGGCAAGCCGTGCTGCCGGTGTGATGGGCAGCATGCTTGAGAACAGCAATGTGCCATCGTTATAGCCTTTGATCGTCAGGGTCTGTGTTCCCCAGGCCCCCGCGATCACAAAGGAGTTCAGCGTAAACACGCTGGCAGCGGGCCCTGTCAGATAGAAACTCGAAGGCGACATCCCGCCCGAGTTGAAGGCAACATTTGGCTCGCCGGTAAAAGCGGCAACGCTGGCGTAACCCGAGGACGGCGGCAGAATGTTGCTGTTGATAGTGGAGATCCCGCCGTCATAGGTAAACGCAGGATCTGCTCCGCCGGCAAAGGTGATGACCGCTGCCGGGGCGGACAATGCGGTGCCAAGCAACAGCGCAGCGGCGAGCGCCTGTTTCAGTAGGGTATGCATGATGTGCTCCGGGGTGGTGAGGGTCATTTCTGGTGCTGCCAGTCTGACCAGAAAGGAGTGCCCGGGATGCCGCGAATAGAGGCTTGATTCAAGCCCTGTTTTCTTTTTTTGAGAGCAGGATGCGCTTCTTGATGCCGCCACTTCCGGGTTGAACCGGGACGGTGCCGGTACAAACCTGCACTGGCATTTGCTCCTTATACTGGCACACGCTGGTTCAAGGAGATGGCGATGATGAAGAGTCTGTGTAATTGGATGGTGTGCGCTGCTCTGGCGGGGTTGGTGGCGGCAGCAGCGGCGCAAGGCGAGGATGCCGCCGCCGATGCGCGCGTGGTACGCGCCGTGATCGAGGCGCAGCTGGACGCCTTTGCCAGGGATGATGCCGGTTTAGCCTTTTCCTACGCCGCACCGTCGATCCAGGCGATGTTCGGCAACCCGGTCAATTTCATGCGCATGGTGCGCACCGGCTACCCGGTGGTCTACCGTCCTGCGTCGACCCTATTCCTCAAACCGGAAATGAGCGGCGGCGGCGTGCTGCAGACGGTGCAGATGACTGATGACGCCGGGCAGATATGGATGGCGCACTACCGCATGGAGCGGCAGCAGGACAAGACCTGGCGCATCAGCGGCTGCCAAGTGGAAAAGAGCGATGGACGGGTGACGTGAATGCGCAGGCCCATGATGCGCAGGGCCATGATGCGCGAGCCGATCTATGCGATCCGATCTATAGCGGCAACGGACGCGGCGTGCCGTCCTTGTAGGGCTTGAGTGCCAGATACGCCATCTCATGCACTGGTGTGGGCACACCGAGCTCACGCCCCTTTCTGACGATGTAGCCCGACAGGCTGTCCAGTTCCATCGGCTTGCCCTTGGCCACATCGTGGTACATCGACGCATACATGGTCTTGGGAAAGGACTGGTGCAGCGCCAGCGCGCGCTCGGCAGTGTCGACCGGCAGCGCAATGCCTTGCGCCCGCGCCACTGCAGCCACCTCCTCAAACCCGCGCCGCGCCAACGGAATGATCTCGGCATCGTGATAGATGTAACCGGCCGGCAGGCGGAATAGGCTGGTCAGCGCGGCGTTGGTGGCGAGGCCGACAAACTTGGTCCATTGCGCGGTGCGAATATCGGCCACCACCTCGGCGTTGAAACCCGCTGCCACGCAAGCATCGCGAAACCCAATGGCGCGCGCACTCATGCTGCCGTCACTCTCGCCGAAACGCAGAGCCGACATCGGTGAGGTGTAGCGGATCACCCCCGGCGCTGTGATAACGCCGGACACCAGCGCGAGGCCGCCCAGCACCCGTCCGGCCCCCACCACCGCAGCGATGCGGTCTTGGTGGTCAACACCGTTGAGCACCGACACAATCGCCGCACCGGCTTGCACCAACGGTTTCAGCGATGCAGCCGCCGCTTCGATGTCGTAGGCCTTGACCGCGAATAACACCATATCGCAGGCACCCACTGCGGCTGGCTCGGTGACGAAACGCGCGTTGGTGACACGCAATGTGCCATTCGGCGTGTCCAGCGTCAGGCCGTTTTGCTGCATGGCGCGCAAATGTTCGCCGCGCGCGATGAAGGTGACATCGTTGCCGGCCAGCGAGAGCAGGCCGCCGAAGTAGCCGCCGACTGCGCCGGCGCCCATGATGGCAATGCGCATTGTGTTTCCCTTGTATCAAATTAACAAATCGTTATGGCTGGTTATAGCAACGTCAGGGCTGCGCAGCCGGGCAGGCGGCTGGGCGCAGAGTGTTTCACATCACACCCGCAGATCAATCTTCAACTCATCAATGATG
>JANOYK010000082.1:0-2180 GCA_031428855.1 Burkholderiales bacterium
AGAAAATCGTTCTGATTGACGATGATGCGAACATGAGGGCTGGCGCGCAGGCCCGCTCTGGGACTGCGATGGCGGCTGTGGCGACTGCTGCTGCGACGGCGGCTGCCGCTGTGGCTGTGGCTGTGAGGACGACGGCGATGCCGGCGGCAACTGCGGCCCCCTCTGACGCTCACCAAGTGTGGCGATCACGCGCGCGCGCAATGGGTTGACCAGCGCCGTATCGGCCCGCACTGAACACGGCGGAATCGGCGTGTTTGCATCAATCCCCAACGGCGCGAGCAAGCGAAAAATATCTGCCGTTTCGTGCAAGGCGGCACCGTTACCGTACGCCACCGGCACCGTAATGCCGGCCGGCGCAAAACCGGGCGTGGTAAAGCCCAGCACCGCACCAGCCTTGAGCCAGCGAGCCATGCCATAGGCTTGGTGTTGCGCGCCCGGCCCGGCAAGGATCACGGTATCGATCTGCATGCTGCGCAACTGCAGCAGCATGCGCAGGGTATGGCGATACACCGCGAACCGGCTCTGGCTGCGGCGGTGCTTGGCCTTGTCGTAGGCAAACACCGCGTCGAGATCAGGATTGCCGCGCAGCACCGGCGCGTTGTAACTGTTGACCAAAGCGCCGATCCAGGCATCAGGCTGGTGCTGGCGCAGCGCGTGAATCAAGGGTGTGGTCAGCACCAGGTCGCCGATGTTGTCGCGGCGCACCACCAGATACTTGCGCCGCTGCATCACACCTGCTGCGCTGGCGGCAACGGCGGCACCGTTCCTGGCAGCGGCGGCACCGTTCCTGGCAACGGCGGCACCGTTGCTGGCAGCGGCTCTTGGGGCCGCTGCGGTGCTTGCATACCCTGCGGCGCCTGCACACCCTGCCGGCGCAGCGGCAACCACAATGTCAGCGTCAGCAGCGCCAGCATCGCGTGCTCATGGTGCAGGGTAGTGTTGACCAAGCCAATCGCCACCGTGACCAGCCAGCCCGAGAACGCGGCGCACCAGCAGGCCATGCCAGCCGCATCTGCGGCGTAATTGCCGCCGCGCGGACGGTGCCGCCACAACGCGTGGCCCCATACCCCCAGCACCAGCAGCAGCACGCCCAAGCCCACCGCACCGCGCTCGGTCAGGGTGTTGACGTAAAGGCTGTGGGCATGCGGCGCGCCGGCGTAGGCGCCCGGTTCATAGACCCGGCCCTCGGCTGCCAGCCAGGTTTTGAGGCGGGCATCGGTGATGCGGCTGAAGTTGTCCATGCCGACACCAAACCAGGGATGCGCGCGCACCGCGACGAGCGCGCGGTTCCAGATCAAATCGCGTTCGGTCAGGGTGTTGCCGGGTGCCATCTCGAAATGACGCGTCAGTCCGCTCACGCCGCCAATGGTCAGTCCGGTCAACAGCACCACCCCGGCGAGCAGCCAGGCGCGGCGGCCGAGTGACAAGCCGCGCGCCAATGCCGCGCCAATCAGCAGGGTGAGCAACAGCGCGACACCGGCGGCGGCGCGGCTATCGGCAATGAATGCGCCAACGCCAACCAGAGCCAAGGCCAGGGCCAGCAATACTGCCCCCCAGCGTGGCATGGCGCGCCAGCTGGCCGGTAGCCCCCCAAAACCCAGCCCCAAACAAATCACCAGATAAATTGCGCTGTGATTGACGTGGCCGACCGACACCAGTTCAAGCTTGCGTTTAATGCCAGCCACTTTCCAGTTCCATAGCGCCTCCACCGTGCCGAGCGCAGCCGAGGCCACCAGCATGCCAAACACCGCCAGCGCTTGCGCGCGCGTGTAACCGGCGCGGCGCACGCACCAGGCCAGCAGCAAATTGCGCACCAGATCGTTCACGCCGCCCCACTCGTTATGCTCCGGAGTGGGAATGCCGGCAAACAACGCGGCCAGATAGCCGGTGGCGAGCCACGCAAGCAGCAGGCTGTCCCAGCGGTCCCACGGCCCGCCAAAATCACGTTTGCCGGGCGCAGCAAACACGCGGTTGACAAACCAGGTCACCACATAAGCGAGCCAGATAATATTTTTCGGCGCTTCGCGCAACGGCAGAAAAAATGCCAGTGCCAGCAACAGCGCGAACTCGACCGGGAAGCGCCATTCGCGCCAAAACTTCGACATCATGAGAGGGCTGTGAGAGAACCAAGCAATGCGGTCGGGTATTATACGGGCCGGTTTTCCCGCTCTCTGCCGCTC
>JANOYK010000083.1:0-1526 GCA_031428855.1 Burkholderiales bacterium
GTGGCTTTGATGCCGACAATCTCAAGCTCTTCGCCGACCTTGACGATGCCGCGCTCGACCCGGCCGGTGACGACCGTGCCGCGGCCCGAGATCGAGAAGACGTCTTCGATCGGGAGCAAAAATGCGCCGTCAATCGCGCGCTTGGGTTCGGGGATGTAGTTGTCCAGGGCGTCGGCCAGTTTCATGATGGCGCCTTCGCCCATTTCGCCCTTGTCGCCCTCTAATGCGAGCTTGGCCGAGCCGATGATGATCGGGGTGTCGTCGCCGGGAAACTCGTACTTGCTGAGCAGCTCGCGCACTTCCATTTCGACCAGCTCTAACAATTCCTTGTCGTCCACCATGTCGGCTTTGTTCATGAAGACGATGATGTAGGGAACGCCGACCTGGCGCGCGAGCAGGATGTGCTCGCGGGTTTGCGGCATCGGGCCGTCGGCACTCGAGACGACCAGAATCGCGCCGTCCATCTGGGCGGCACCGGTAATCATGTTTTTGATGTAGTCGGCGTGGCCCGGGCAGTCCACATGCGCGTAGTGGCGGTTCTTGGTCTCATACTCGACGTGCGCGGTGTTGATCGTGATGCCGCGCGCTTTTTCTTCCGGCGCTGCGTCAATCTGGTCATACGCCTTGGCTTCGCCGCCAAACTTGGCCGCCAACACCGTCGTGATCGCTGCCGTTAACGTCGTCTTGCCGTGGTCTACGTGCCCAATCGTGCCGACGTTGACGTGCGGCTTGGTCCGCTCAAATTTGCCCTTGGCCATTACTGTCTCCTAATCAAAAGAACGAATGTTGAATACTGAGGTTAAAAACGAAAATTGAAAATGGTGCTGATAACTGGTTTCAAAATAACTCTGTTATTTCTTGGCGCTGATGATGGCTTCAGAAACGTTCTTCGGCGCTTCACTGTAATGCTTGAACTCCATCGTGTAGGTGGCGCGGCCTTGGGTCGCCGAGCGCAATGAGGTCGAATAGCCGAACATTTCTGCCAGCGGCACTTCCGCCTTGATGATCTTGCCGCCACCGCCGGAAATATCTTCCATCCCCTGCACCATGCCGCGGCGCGACGACAGATCGCCCATCACCGTGCCAGCGTAGTCTTCCGGCGTCTCCACTTCCACCGCCATCATGGGTTCGAGCAACACCGGTGACGCTGCGCGCATGCCGTCCTTGAACGCCATCGAGGCCGCCATCTTGAACGCGTTCTCATTCGAGTCCACGTCATGGTAAGAGCCGAAATGCAAGGTGCATTTGACGTCGACTACCGGGTAGCCCGCCAACACACCGGCTGGCAGGGTTTCGCGCAAGCCCTTTTCCACCGCCGGAATGAATTCGCGTGGCACTACGCCGCCTTTAATGGCGTCAACAAACTCAAATCCTTTACCAGGTGCCTGCGGCTCCACTTTGAGCACCACGTGACCATACTGTCCGCGCCCGCCCGACTGCTTGATGAATTTACCTTCGGCGTTCTCGACGGTCTTGCGGATGGTTTCGCGATAAGCCACCTGCGGCTTGCCCACGGTCGCCTCAAC
>JANOYK010000084.1:0-6680 GCA_031428855.1 Burkholderiales bacterium
TGGTGTTGATTGGTTTGTCCACCCTCAAGCTGCGCTAACGAGCTTATGGACTTTCACGGCAAACACATTCTGGTGCTCGGTCTCGGTGAGACCGGCCTGTCGATGGCGCGCCACCTTGCGGCGCAAGGCGCGACGCTGCGCGTGGCCGACACGCGCGCCGATCCGCCTGGCCTGAAACCCTTGGTGGAAGCCATTGCCGGCATAGAGGTGGTCTGCGGCCCGCTCCAGCAGCCACTCTTCGAGGGGGTCGATGCGGTGGCGGTGTCGCCTGGCGTACCGGTCTCGGGGCCGCTGGCCGATCCGCTGGTGACGGCTGTGATCGCGCGCGGCCTGCCCTTCATGGGTGACATTGAGTTGTTCGCGCTGGCACTCGCGCAAGAGCACGCGGCCACTGGCTACAGTCCGAAAATTCTCGCTGTCACCGGCACCAATGGCAAGACCACCGTGACGGCGCTGACCGCATTGCTGGCGCGCAAGGCCGGCCGGCGCGTGACGGCGGCCGGCAACATCAGCCCGGCTGCGCTCGATGCCTGGCGTGATGCCAAGGCGGGTGCCACGCTGTTTGAACAATCGGCCGATCAGTTGCCGCCGCGCCTGCCCACCCAGTTGCCCGAGATCTGGGTGCTGGAACTGTCGAGCTACCAGCTGGAAACCACGCACAGCCTCAAGCCAACGGCGGCGGTGATGCTCAACCTGTCGGAAGACCACCTCGACCGCCACGGCGACATGGCCGCGTATGCCAAGGCCAAGGCGCGCATTTTCATGAACGGCGGCATCCAGGTGCTCAACCGCGACGACGCGGCCAGCCTGGCGATGCGGCGGCCGTTCGATGCGAAGAAGAAAAAGGATATTGCGCCGCTGGTGATGAGCTTTGGCCTGTCGGCGCCGCAGTGGCCGGCCGAATATGGGCTGGTGCGCGACATGCGTGCCGATGGCGTCACCTGGCTGGCCGAAGGTGCTGAAGCGGTGGGCGGCAGTGAGGCAGCAGCCGTGCCGAACCGCCTGATGCCGCTCGAACTGCTCCAGATCAAGGGTCTGCACAACGCCGCCAATGCGCTTGCCGCCCTCGCGCTCAACCGCGCCATCGGACTGCCGCTGGCACCGATGCTCAAAGCCCTGCGTGACTACCGCGGTGAGGCGCATCGGGTGCAGCTGGTGGCCAGCGTCAATCAGGTTGAGTACATCGACGACAGCAAGGGTACCAACGTCGGCGCGACGCTGGCCGCGCTCAATGGCCTGGGCAGCGGCTTGCGCGCGCCCGGCCGGATTGTGTTGATCGCCGGGGGCGACGGCAAGGGACAACATTTCGCACCGCTGGCTGCGGCCGTGCGTGCGGCCTGCCGCGCGGTGGTGTTGATCGGCCATGATGCGCCGCGTCTGCGTGAAGCGCTGGTGCCATCCGGTGTCGAACTGCTTGACGCCGCCAGTCTGGAAGCGGCAGTACACAGCGCCGCGCGCTGCGCCCAGGCCGGCGACATCGTGTTGTTGTCACCCGCCTGCGCCAGCTTTGACATGTTCCGCAACTATGCGCACCGGGCTGAGGTGTTTGTGGACGCGGTGCGTGCGCTGGGCGGGGTGTCCGGGCCTGCGCCCGCAGTTGCACCAGACCACAGCACCGCCGCATCCACCGCTGCGCCGTCTGACGCAGCTTCCACTAACCACACCATGCCTGCTTCAGGAGCCGCCAGTGCCTAGCGCCATCGCCGCCGTGCGCAAGGCGGGCAGCTTCGCCGGTTTTGGCCTGGGTGCGGGCGCTGGCAGCGCGCGCGCGGCCAGCCGCTTTACCGAAGTGGACGAGGGCCTGCTCTGGCTGGCGGCGCTGATCCTGCTGACCGGTCTGGTGATGGTGTATTCGTCCTCGATTGCGTTTGCCGAAGGCTCCAAATTCACCGGCTACCGCGCTGATTATTTTCTGGTGCGGCATGCCGCCTCGCTGGTGGCCGGTGTGATCGCGGCATGGATGGCGTTTCAAGTGCCGGTGGCGCTGTGGCAGCGTGCAGCACTGCCGCTGTTTTTGTTTGGCGTCGCGCTGCTGGTGCTGGTGCTGATCCCCGGTATCGGCCGCAGCGTGAACGGCGCGCAGCGCTGGATTTCGCTCGGCTTCATCACGCTGCAGCCGTCCGAGTTCATGAAGCTGTTCGCGATTCTCTATGCCGCCGACTACACCGTGCGCAAGGCGGCAGTGATGGATTCGTTCAAGCATGGCTTCATGCCGATGGCGCTGGCGATGGTATTTGTCGGCTGGCTGCTGCTGCGCCAGCCCGATCTGGGCGCGTTTGCCGTCATCGTTGCGGTGGCGGTGGGTGTGCTGTTTTTAGGCGGCATGAATGCGCGTCTGTTCTTCGGACTGATCCTGTTTTTGCTCGCCGCCTTCGCGCTGCTCATCCTGTTCTCCGAATACCGGCGGCAGCGCATCATCGGTTTCATGGACCCGTGGAGCGACGCCTATGGCAAGGGCTACCAGCTGTCGCACGCGCTGATTGCGTTCGGCCGCGGCGAGTGGTTCGGCGTGGGTCTGGGCAACAGCCTGGAAAAATTGTTTTACCTGCCCGAAGCCCACACCGACTTTCTGCTCGCCGTGATGGCCGAGGAGCTCGGCTTCATCGGCGTCATCACCATCATCCTGATGTTTTTCTGGCTGACGCGGCGCGCGTTTGAAATCGGCCGCCAGGCGCTCGCGCTCGAGCGCACCTTCGCGGCGCTGGTGGCGCAGGGCGTGGCACTGTGGATCGGTGTGCAAACCCTCATCAACATGGGCGTCAACATGGGCCTGCTGCCGACCAAGGGCCTGACCCTGCCGCTGATGAGTTTTGGCGGCAGCGGCATTTTGGTCAACTGCGTGGCGCTGGCTCTGCTGCTGCGAGTGGATTACGAGAACCGCCGCTTGATGCGGGGGTTGAAAGCATGAACGAGCAAAACACGCGTATCGAACTCGGGCTCGATCCGGGCACGGGCACGCGCCCGCGCGTGATCGCGGTGATGGCGGGCGGCACCGGCGGGCATGTGTTCCCGGCGCTGGCAGTAGCGCGCCGTCTGGCCGATGCCGGCTACCGCATTGTGTGGATCGGCAACCGCAACGGCATCGAGGCCGACCTCGTGCCCAGGCACGGTTTCGAGATGGCGTGGGTGTCGTTCTCCGGTCTGCGCGGCAAGGGACTGCTCACCAAACTGTTGTTGCCGTTCAATCTGCTGGTGGCGTTCGCCCAGTCGCTGGCGATTTTGCTGCGCATCAAACCGCACGCCGTGATCGGCTTTGGCGGCTATATCAGCTTCCCGGCCGGCATGATGGCGGCGCTGCTCGGCAAGCCACTGCTGCTGCACGAACAAAATGCGATTGCCGGTCTGGCCAACAAGGTGCTGGCGAAAGTGGCGGATGTGGTGATGATGGCCTTCCCCGGCACGCTGCCGCGCGCGCTGTGGAGCGGCAACCCGGTGCGCGCTGACATCGTGGCGCTGCCTGCGCCGGCCGCGCGCTACGGCGCACGCAGCGGCCCGCTGCACCTGCTGGTGCTGGGCGGCAGTCTGGGCGCGCAAGCGCTGAATCAAGTGCTGCCGCAGGCGCTTGCATTGTTGCCACCGGCGCAGCGGCCGCAAGTCACACACCAGTCAGGCGCGGCCCATCTTGAGGCACTGCGCCGCGCTTATGCCAAGGCCGGTGTCGAGGCGGCAGTGTTCCCGTTTATTGACGACATGGCCGGCGCGTATGCCAAAGCCGATCTGGTGATTTGCCGGGCCGGCGCGATGACCGTATCTGAGGTGGCGTGCGCCGGTGTGGCCGCGCTGTTTGTGCCGTATCCGTTTGCGGTCGATGACCATCAAACCGCCAACGCCACATTTTTGGCAGGGCGCAATGCTGCGCTGCTGGTGCAGCAGCCGGGGTTGACTGCGCAGGGGCTGGCAGAGCAGTTGCACGCGCTCACGCGTGAACGCTGTAGCGCGCTCGCCATGAGGGCGCGCGAACTGGCGCGCGGCAACGCTGCGCAGGATGTGGCCAACGCGTGTCTGGCGCTGATTGAAAAGAACATGCAGAAAACGCAGAAAAAATGAAACACAAAGTCAAACACATTCACTTCGTTGGTATTGGCGGCTCCGGCATGTCGGGCATTGCCGAGGTGCTGCTCAATCTCGGCTACCAGATCAGCGGCTCGGATTTGATCAAGAACGCCGCCGCACAACGGCTGGAAAGCCTTGGTGCGAGCGTGTTTCAGGGCCATGCCCCGGAAAATACGCGCGGTGCCGATGTGATCGTGGTGTCCACTGCCGTAGCCAGCAACAACCCTGAAGTGCAGGCCGCACGCGCCGCGCGCATCCCGGTGGTGCCGCGCGCCCTGATGCTGGCCGAGTTGATGCGCTTGAAGCAAGGTGTCGCCGTGGCCGGCACCCACGGCAAGACCACCACCACCAGTTTGATTGCCAGCGTGCTGGCCGAGGGTGGTCTCGATCCCACCTTTGTGATCGGCGGGCGCCTCACCAGCGCGGGCGCGAATGCCAAGCTCGGCAGCGGCGAATTCATCGTGGTCGAAGCCGATGAATCAGACGCGTCGTTTTTGAACCTGCAACCGGTGATGGCGGTGATTACCAACATCGACGCCGACCACATGGAAACCTACGGTCACGATTTCGCGCGCCTGAAGGCGGCGTTCATCGAGTTCACCCAGCGCCTGCCGTTCTACGGCGTGGCGGTGTTGTGCTCGGACGATGTGCATGTGCGCTCGATCATGCCGCTGATCTCCAAGCCGGTTCTCACCTACGGCACCGGGGACGATGCGCAAGTGCGCGCCAGTGACATCGTGGCCGCACAGGGGGCGATGCGTTTCCATGTGCATCGTGACGGCATGCCGGTGATGGCCGTCACGCTCAATCTCGCAGGCTTGCACAACGTGCTCAATGCGCTGGCTGCGATTGCGGTGGCGACCGAACTCGGGGTCGATGATGCGGCGATTCAAACTGCGCTGGCCGGGTTCAAAGGCGTGGGGCGGCGCTTTCAACATTACGGAGAAATCAACATTGAGAGCGGCGTCACCAGCGGCGGCGCTGCAGCCACCGGCGACGCCAAGGCGGGCAGCTTCACCCTGATCGATGACTATGGCCATCACCCGGTCGAGATGGCTGCCGTGATCGCCGCCGCACGCGGTGCGTATCCGCAGCGGCGCCTGCTGCTGGCGTTCCAGCCGCACCGCTACACGCGCACGCGTGATTGCTTTGAAGACTTTGTGAAGGTGCTGGGTACAGCCGATGCCGTGGTGCTTGCCGAGGTCTATGCCGCTGGCGAAACGCCCATCGTCGCCGCCGATGGGCGCGCCCTGATGCGTGCGTTGCGCGTGGGGGGCAAGGTGGAGCCGGTGTTTGTCGAAGACATCAGTGCGATGGCCGCAGCGATCCGCCAAAGCGTGCATGCAGGCGATGTCGTCATCACGATGGGGGCCGGCTCGATCGGCGGCGTGCCGCGTGAGCTGGCCAGCGGCGGCAACGCCTAACGCAGAATGAACATGGCCGACCTTTCCCATCTCCAGACGCAACCCGCCCGGTTGCGCGGCACCTTGCGCCATCACGTGCCGATGCGCGAGCACGTGAGCTGGCGCGCTGGCGGCTGCGCGCGCCAGGCCTATGTCCCGGCTGATCTGGATGATCTGTCGCAGTTCCTCAAGACCCTGCCCGCGGGCGAAGAGATTGTGTTCATCGGCCTGGGCAGCAACACGCTGGTGCGCGATGGCGGCTTTGACGGCACCGTGATTCTGGTGCAGGGCGCGCTCGATGCGATGCGCCTTCAAGACGATGGCGCGCTCTACGCCGAAGCCGGTGTGGCCTCGCCCAAACTCGCGCGCTTCGCCACCAAGGCCGGCCGCGCCGGTGCCGAGTGGCTGGCCGGTGTGCCCGGCACCATCGGTGGCGCGCTGGCGATGAACGCCGGCTGTTATGGCGCGGAGATGTGGGAGTTCGTGGCGCGCGCCCACCTGATCGACCGTGACGGCACGCTGCGCACACGCGTGCAGAGCGAGTTCGACACTGGTTACCGCCACTGCGTGCTGCGTGACGTGGCCACGCGCATCGGCCATGACGAATGGTTTGTGGCGGCCGAATTGATTTTTTCCAAAGGTGACGTGAGCCAGGCGCGCAGCACCATGAAAGCCTGGCTCGACCGCCGCGCCGCCACCCAGCCGCTCAATCTGCCCAATGCCGGTTCGGTGTTCCGCAATCCGCAGGGGGACTACGCAGCGCGTTTAATTGAATCGTGCGGATTGAAGGGCAAGCGCATTGGCGGTGCCGAGGTTTCGGCCAAGCACGCCAACTTCATCGTCAACCCCAAACAAACTGCGACCGCTGCCGACATCGAGCAACTGATTGTTGAGGTGGCGGCGATTGTCGAGCGCGAGTGCAAGGTGCATCTGGAGCGCGAGGTGCGTATCATCGGCGCGGCCAGCGCAGCAGGGGAGACGGCATGAGCGCCGCGTCCAAAGCCAACGCTGCCGCAGCAAAGAGCGGCGGTGCCGCCAAGAGCAGCGGTGCCGTTGCGAAAGGCAGCGCCGCCAAGCACAGCACAGATATAGCCAGCTTCGGCAAGGTCGCTGTCCTGTTCGGCGGCGCGTCGAACGAGCGCGAGATTTCGATCATGAGCGGCACCGGCGTGTTGAAAGCCTTGCTATCCAAAGGCGTCGATGCGCATGCGTTCGACCCGTCGG
>JANOYK010000085.1:0-2028 GCA_031428855.1 Burkholderiales bacterium
CAATAGCGAGAACACCGACTCGGCGGCGGCGAGGCCGCGCTGCAACGGTGCGTTGACATCGGCCAGGTGTTTCAACGGTGCCAGCAGCATCAGCATGGCGGTGATGAAGGAGACGAAGCCACCGACCGTGGTCTCTTGCCCGGACGATTGCACCAGCGCAATCGCCACCACGATGGCCAGCGCCACCGCGGCAAAAAATTGCGTGATTGGCACTGTCGCCGAGGCGGCGATGGTCTGGCGCATGTTGTAGCCGCGCAGCGCCGCGTTAGCCTTATGAAAGCGCTCTTCCTCATAGGCCTGGCCGCCATGCACCTTCACCACTTTGGAGGCGTCAATCGACTCGCCCAGCACATGCGTAATGTCGCCCATCGCGCGCTGCGCCTCGCGGCTCATGCGCCGCAGGCGCGACGAAAATAATTTGATGACCAATGCCGAGAGCGGAATGATGGCCAGCGCCACCAGCGTCAAGCGCCAGTTCTCGTACAGCAGCCAGCCGAACAGGCCGAGCACGGTGATCGAATCGCGCACCAGCACCGTGAGCACCGAGGTGGCGGCGCTGGTGACATTGTTGACATCAAACGCGATGCGCGAAATTAGCGTGCCGGACGACTGGTTGTTGTAATAGGCGGTCGGCAGGCGCACCAGACGCGCAAACATGGCGTCGCGCATGTCCATCAAAATGCGGTTCGACACCCACGCCATCGCGTAAGAAGTGATAAAGGTAATCACGCCACGCAGCAGAAAAATGCCGATCAGCGCCACCGGAATCCACGCCAGACTCTCGCGGCTGTTGCCGCCGAAGCCCTCGTTGAGCATCGGCTTCATCAGCGCCGGGAACAGCGGCTCGGTGAGCGCAGCCAGCATCATGCCCAGAATGCCGAAGCCAAACACCACGCGATACGGCGCGACGTAGGTGAGCAGGCGCAGGTAGAGGCGGGTGCTGGTGGGCGTGCCGCTCTGTTGCGCGTTGTGTTGTGGCGCGTTGTTTTGTGCTGCCGTCATTGACGAATTTTACCCGCGCGCTGTAGTGGTTCGCGCCAGCGTGCGATACAGCGCGAGCAGTTGCTGCGCCATCGCGTCGAGCGATAAATGCGCCACGCTGGCCCGCGCTGCCGCGCGCATCGACGCCGCCTGCGCCGGATTCGTCAGCAGAGTCATCGCCTGCGCCAGACCATCGACATCGAGCGCATCGCGCACATAACCGTTGACGCCTTCGCGGATCAACTCGGCTGCGCCGCAGGTGGTGGTGGTGAGCACCGGCAAGCCGCAGGCGAGCGCTTCAAGCGCGGCGTTCGGCATCGGGTCGTACAGCGTCGGCAGCACGAAGGCGTCCGCAGCAGCGTAGAGCTGCGTGACATCCTGCAGCGCGCCAGTGAAACGCACGCGGCCCGCGACATCGAGCTGTGCCGCCAGCCGTTGATAGCGCGCAGCGTGTTTGTCTTCGCCCACGATGGTCAGCGTTGCCGCGCCCTTGACGCGCGCGAACGCCGTCAAAAGCTGCTTCACCCCCTTGCGCTCAAAGCCCGATCCGACATAGAGCAACAGAGGGGATGTTGACGAAGATGCGCTCCCACCAATGGTTTCAGGCCGATGTCCTTGAACGTCATCGCGCAGGCGCGGATGATACTTGTCCAAATCCACGCCGTTATAAATCACATGCAGGCGGTTGGCCGGCACGGCAAAGCGCGCCGCGATGTCATCGCGCACCATGCGCGAATTGCAGATCACCCCGGCCAGATTGGCGTGGGTAAACATGTCACGCTCCAGGGCTGTCATAAAGCGGTGATACGGGTTGATGGCATTACGCAGTGACCCCATAACCCCTTGCGCACGCGCACGCTCGCGAAGCCAAGTGGCATGCACGCCGTCTCCGGCGCGATACAGAAACGGCGCAGTGATGCCATCCGGCACCATGCGTTCGTGCGACTGCACCAGATCAAATTGCTCAGCCTGCAACCCCGCGCGCACCGCACCGGCAAAGCCACGTTCGCGCTGCACATTGTTCCGGTGCGGCGGGTTGCACTCGAC
>JANOYK010000086.1:0-17069 GCA_031428855.1 Burkholderiales bacterium
CGAGGATTTTCTGATGCCGCGCCTGCAGGGTGTGGATATTGCCGCGCCGGCAGCGGTCGCGAAGGCGCTTGCGGGCATTCCGGAAAACAAGCTTGCCAAGGGCATGATCGATAGCGCCGTCTGGATGCTGCATGCGGCGACGGTGGGGCAGCCGCTGTGGCAACTGTGGGGCGGCACGCGCGAAGTCGATCTCACCTGGGCGATTACGCGGCAGACGCCGCTGGTGATGGCGCGCGAGGCGGGTGAGGTCTGCGCGCGCTACGGTTTTCGCACGCTCAAGGTCAAGGGCGGGCAGGGCCTTGCCACCGATTTGCAGGCGCTGCGCGAGATCCGTGCGGCGGTGGGCGAAGCCGTGACGCTTTATGTGGATGCCAACAGCGCCTATACGCGCGATGAAGCGTCGGCCTATGTCGAGGCCATTGCGGCAGCCGGTGCCACCGTGGCCGAAGACCCGTGCCCGCTCTTGCCCGATGCAGCTTTTACGGCGTTGCAGGCAGGCGCTTCGATTCCGCTTTTGGTAGACCGTAGCTGCACTTCGGTTGCCGATGCTGAGGCGTTTCTTGACAAGGGTGTGGGGGCGAGCGTGGCGCTCTCTACCAAACCGGGGCGCATTGGTTTGTCGGAAGCGCGGGCGATCAATGCTGCCGCTGCGGCGCGTGGTGCGAAAGTTGCCGTTGGACTTTATGCCGAGAGTGCGCTGGGCACGCTGATCAGCCTGCAGCAGGCCGCGTCCATTGCGCCGGCGCAACGGCTGGTGGCGGCGGAACAAACGTTTTTTCTGGAAATGACGGAGCAGGTGCTGGCAGGTGCGCCGCAGATTTGCGACGGCAAAATCAATTTGCCGCTTGCTGCCGACATGGCAGTGTTGATCGATTGGGAAGCGGTGGAGCGGCACCGCCTGCGGTGACGGCAGCGCGATGATGGCAGCGGCAGGGAGGGGCCACGCATCAGCGCGTGCCGCCTCGATACGATAATCACCCTTCCCCTGACTGGAACAAGGAGTCTGCCGTGTTGCATCCGCAAGCCCGTGCCCTGCTGGATCTGATCGAACAATCGGGTCTGCCCGCGACGCATACGCTGGCACCGGTGGAGGCGCGCAAGCTGTATCGCGACCGGCGCGCCTACTCGCAACCGGCGCCGCCGGTGGTGGCATCTGTACATGACCAGTGCGCGCCGGGGCCGCACGGCCCGATACCGCTGCGCATCTACCGCCCGCTTGGTGCTGCACCTGCCGCCATCCTGCCGGTGCTGGTGTTCTATCACGGTGGCGGCTGGACCTTCGGCGATCTCGACACCCACGACACGCTGTGCCGCGAACTGTGCAACGGTGCCGGCATCTGCGTGGTGGCGGTCGACTACCGGATGGGGCCGGAGCATCGCTTTCCCGCTGCGGTAGACGACAGTCTGGCCGCAGCCTATTGGGTGCAGCGCGAGGCGGCGGCGCTCCATGTCGACGCGGCGCGCATCGCCGTCGGTGGCGACAGCGCGGGGGGCAATCTGGCGGCGGTGGTGGCGCTGGCGGCGCGCGATGCGGCCGATCTTCCGCTCTTGTTTCAGTTGCTCATTTATCCGGCCACCGACATGCGTCGCGGCGCACCCTCGCATACCAGCAACGGCGCGGGTTACCTGTTGACACGCGAAACGATGACGTATTTTCACGATCACTACATGGGCGGGGCAACTCGGGATGGCGATTGGCGCGCCTCACCCCTGCTGGCCGGCAACCTTGCTGCGTTGCCCCCCGCCCTCATCATCACGGCGGGGTTTGACCCGTTGCGCGATGAAGGCATGCAGTATGCGGCGCGACTCACCGAGGCCGGCAGCCGCGCCGTGCTGGTGGGATTTGAGCGCCAGATTCATGGTTTCATCACCATGGGCCGGGTGCTCGATGATGCCAATACCGCCGTGCGCCTGTGCTCGGCTGAATTGGCGCGGGCGCTGCACGGGGGATAATTCCGCGCGGCGTATCGTCAGGTCTGGTCGCCGCTGCAGCTTGACCTGCCATGATCTTTCATTTTCAGGATGGACAAAATTGAAAACAGCGCTTGAAGGCATCCGCGTCCTCGACCTGTCACACGCTCTGGCCGGCCCCTATTGCTCGACCATGCTGGCCGATTACGGCGCGCAGGTCATCAAAATCGAGCCGCCCGGCACGGGTGACATTTCGCGTGCCTGGGGTGCGCAGATGGCGGGCGGCGAGACCGCCTATTTCGTCAGCCTGCATCGCAACAAGCGCGGCATCGTGCTCGACCTGAAGCACCCCGAAGGCCGCGAAACGTTTTTGCGCATGGCCGAAAAATGCGATGTGGTGC
Source organism: Burkholderiales bacterium (assembly GCA_031428855.1). Lineage (GTDB taxonomy): Bacteria > Pseudomonadota > Gammaproteobacteria > Burkholderiales > JAEUOS01 > CANJDH01. The sequence goes on from JANOYK010000086.1 coordinate 2,313, forward strand.
TGGAGAATTACCGCATCGGCGTGCTCAAACGCCTCGGCCTCTCTTACGAAGATGTGAAGGCGCGCAACCCCGGCATCGTCTATTGCTCGATCTCCGGATTCGGACAGGACGGCCCCTACCGCGACCGCGCCGCGCTCGACCTGATCGTGCAGGCCGAGAGCGGCATGATTAGCGTGACCGGCAGCGAGGGCGGTGAGGGCGCGCGCGCCGGCGTATCGATTGCCGACATGACAGCCGGCATGAACGCAGCCTTCGGCATCATGCTGGCACTGCGCGTGAAAGAAAAAACCGGCGTGGGCCAGTTCATCGACATCTCCATGCTCGAAGGCCAGCTCTCGCTGCTCTCGACCATGCTCGGCAACTATTTGTCGGACGGCGTGGTGCCGCGCCCGATGGGCACCGCGTATAAGGCGCTGCTGCCGTATCAAACCTTCCACACCAAAACGCGCGATCTCGCGCTCGCGGTCGGCAGTGAAAAACTGTGGAAACAATTCTGCCCGCTGATGGGCTTGCCCGAGATGGCAACCGATCCGCGCTACAACAGCAACCGCCAGCGCGATGTCAATCGCGATGCGCTCATCGCCGAGCTGCAGCGCGTGTTTCTCACGCGCAGCTATGAAGAATGGGAAGCGCTGTTCCTCAAAGCCGGCATGCCGGTCGGCGCGATCAACGATCTGGCCGAGGTGGTCAACCATCCGCAAGTCAAAGCGCGCGGTGTGTTTGTCGAGACCAATCATCCGGCGGCGGGCAAGGTGCCGGTGGTGGGGCCAGCCATCCGCCTCTCGCACACACCGGGCAGTGTGCGCACGCCGTCGCCCACGCTTGGGCAGCATACCGACGAAGTATTGCGCGATGTACTCGGCTTGAGTGGCGACGCGGTGGCGGCGTTGCGCAAAGCGGGGGTGATGGGCAGTTAGGGGCGCGCAACAAACGATACAAACGCAACAAACGCAACAAACGCAACAAACGCAACAAACGCAACAAACCAAAGGGGCAAGCCATGACGATCACTCAGGAACAGAAGGCCGCGCAGTTCAAAGCCCTGCATCAATCCGGCTGTTTCATCATCCCCAACCCGTGGGACGCAGGCTCGGCGCGTCTGCTCGCGGGCATGGGTTATCTCGCGCTCGCCACCTCCAGCGGCGCAGCCGCCGGTGTGCTCGGGCGCAAAGATGGCGAGATCAGCCGCGATGAATCGATCGCGCATGCGCGCATCATCGTGGCAGCGACCGATTTGCCGGTGGCAGCCGATCTGGAAAACGGCTTTGGCGATACCCCGGCCGATGCTGCGCTGACAATCCGCCGCGCCGCCGAAGTGGGGCTGGTGGGCGGTTCGATTGAAGACGCGTCGGGTATCAATGCGGCCACTGGTGAGCGGCGCATTTACGATTTCAACCATGCTGTCGAGCGCGTTACTGCCGCTGCCGAAGTGGCGCACGCACAGCCATTCGCCTTCACCTTCACTGCGCGCTGTGAGAATTTCCTGCGCGGTAACCCGGACATCGACGACACCATCCGCCGCTTGCAGGCGTATGAAAAAGCCGGTGCCGATGTGTTGTTTGCTCCCGGACTGCCCAACATCGAAGCAGTGCGCCTGGTGTGCCAATCGCTCTCCAAACCGTTCAACTTCATGGCCGGCATCAAGGGCAAGTCGTTCAGCGTGGCCGAGCTCGAAGCCGCAGGCGTGCGCCGCATTAGCCTCGCCACCTCACTCTATCGCGCGGCGATGGCGGGTATGCGCGCGGCCGCGGGTGAGGTTAAGGAGCACGGTACTTTTGGCTATCTGGATCGTTTGTGAGTGCCCGAATCAGCGATTGAAAGTCCGCCGCGTGCTGCGCTCCGGCCGAACGCGCTTGCCCTGACTGCGCTGCGCGAACGATGGATTTGCCATCTGGCAAAATAGGCCGCATGATGCATCGCCGCAGCTTCACCCAAGCCATCACTGTGCTCGCCGCCGCAGGCGCGCTGCCCGTCATGCTGCCCTCAACGTTGCGCGCGCAGACCGCAGCCCAAACTGCTGCCGCCTGGCCGCCAGGGCGCGTCAACATCATCGTGCCGTTCCCCGCTGGTGCCGCCACCGACATCACCGGCCGTGTGATCGCCGAGAAACTCACGCAACTGTGGGGCCAGCCGGTCACGATTGACAACAAGGGTGGCGGCAATGGCTTGCCCGCGGCGGAAGCGGCGGCGCGGGCGCGGCCGGATGGCCTCACGCTGTTTCTCACGTCGGCCATGACGCATGCGGTCAACCCGTGGCTGTACGACAAGCTGCCGTATCACCCGCTCAACGATTTCGAGCCGGTGTCGCAATTTGGGCGCTTGCCCTTCGTGGTGCTGGTGCGCGCTGATTCGCCACTCAAATCTTTGAGTGAGCTGACAGCGCTGCTCAAGGCCGAGCCGGGCCGCCACAACTATGGGGCCGGCTCCTTGCCGGCGCGGGTGGCGTCCGAGTTGTATCGCCAGTTGGCCGGGGTCGATGCGTTGCACATTGGCTACAAGAGCAATCCGCAGGCGTTTCCCGATTTGATCTCGGGGCGGCTCACCTTCATGACCATCGACACCACCAACGGTCGCTTGCAGATTGACGGCGGCAAAATGCGCGGCTTGGCCATCACCACGCCGCAGCGCGACGCCAAACTGCCGCAGGTGCCGAGCAGTGTCGAGGCCGGTTTGCCCGACTTTCAACTCACCACCTGGACCGGGTTCTACGCACCCAAGGGCACCCCGCGCGAGTTGATTGCACGCATCCACCGCGACATCGTGACCGCCTGCAACGACGCGCAGTTGCTGGCGCGCTTTGACGGCCTGGGTGGGCGGCCCGTCACCAGCACACCGGAACAATTTGCCGCTTTCACCCGCAGCGAGATCGAGCGCTGGGGCCATATCATCCGCAGTGCCAACATCAAACTGGACTGACCATCATGCAATCCTCCGTTCTCAAGGGCAACAACGGCCCGCGCTATCGCCATCAGATCGAAGAGGCCGCGCCGTATCAAACCATCCGCGTCGACAAACTCACGCCGATCATCGGTGCCCAGATCGACGGCATCGACTTATCCAAGCCGCTGGCGGGGACGCAGTTGGAAGAGGTGCAGCGTGCGCTGGCGGAAAACCTGGTGATCTTTTTTCGCGACCAGCACATCAGCAAGGAGCAGCATCTGGGCTTTGGCCGCTTGTTTGGCGGCTTGCACATTCATCCGGCTGCGCCGAGTGAGCCGGGCCTGCCCGAGATGATGATTATTCATGCCGGCAAAGACTCGCCGCGCGCCAACGGCGAAGGCTGGCACACCGATGTGAGCTGCGAAGCGCAGCCGCCGATGGGCAGCATTCTCTATATCCGCACCTGCCCGCCCAAGGGCGGTGACACCCTGTTCGCGAGCATGTATGCGGCTTACGATGCGCTCTCCGAGCGGATGAAACAGTATCTGGCTGGCCTGACCGCATTTCACGACAGCGAGCACGTGTATCGCGGCACCTACGCCAATTTTGGCGTCGCCGACAAGACTGAATATCCGCATGCCAATCATCCGGTGGTGCGCACCCACCCGGTGACGGGCCGCCCGGCGCTTTACGTCAACCGCGGCTTCACGCGCCATCTCAACGGTGTGCCGCGCGACGAGAGCGACGGCATCCTGCGTTATCTGTTCGAGCACATCGAGAATCCGATTTTTCAATGCCGCTTTCGCTGGCGTGAAAATTCGATGGCGTTTTGGGACAACCGCTGCGCCCAGCACCGCGCCATGTGGGATTACTGGCCGCACACGCGCAGCGGCAACCGTGTCACCGTGGCGGGGGATGTGCCGGTCTGACTGGTGGTGCAGCGTGCACCGGTGGCGCCGCGCCGGGTGGCACCACGCAAGGTTCAGCGGGATAAAAACTTGCCTACGCCAAACAGGGCCAGCACTGCCGGCGGCAGGGCAAAAAACACCAGCCAATTGATGCGCCAACTGAGCAGGCCCATGCTCGGATCATTGGCGCGCACTTTCTCGTATGACGTGCGGTTGAATGCTTCGTGAGTGAAGGCGCCCGCCAGCGCGATCAGAAAAAGTTCGAGCAGGATCGCAAGCCAGGTGCGCTGCACGGCTGCCAGCGCGATGGCGAGCAGCGGATAGATGACCAGCGGCACGCCATAGGGGAAGGTGTAGCTCAGGCGTGGCGGCGCTGCGTTGGCCGGGTCAGCCGCCGCGCTTTGCCCGGTTTGTTCCGTTTGCCCGGTTGGCGCTGACGGCATGGCGGTGCTGGTGCCGCTGGCCGCGTCTGCGGCGCTTGCTGCTGCAGCCGCCTCGACCGTTGCGGTGTCTGTGGCGGAATTGACCACCGCTGCTTCGCGGGCTTCGCGCTCGCGCCGCCGGCGCCGCCGCACCATCCACATCAGCACGGCTGGCGGGCCGATGATGAACAACCCGATCCAGATGATGGCAACCAGCACAGACTCCATCACGGCGTCCCCCCCAAAAAATCCCACCTCCCCCCATCTCGCCCAACAATGGCTCTGGGAGCGGTTCTACACGGAATATTACTCCGGCGTAATGTTGTTGCGTTGGATAAACGCGTTCCAGTGTTGGCGCTCTTTAGCGAGGCTCGCGGCGAATTGGGCGGGTGTATCAAACACCGGCACCAGGGCTTGCGCATCAAGCTTGGCCGCTACTGACGGATTTTTCATCGCGGCAGCGGTCAGGGCGTTGAGGCGGCTTACCACCGCAGCGGGCGTGCCGGCTGGCGCGAGCACACTGAACGAGGTCCAGATTTCCACCTGCGGCCAGCCTGCATCTGCAATCGAGGGTACGCCGGGCAGCAGCGGCGTGCGCTGATTGACGGCGAGCGCTGCCATCTTGCCCGCCTTCAGATGCTGCTGCACCGTGGCAAGGTCGGTGAACATGAATTTGATGCGCCCGGCGAGCAAGTCCACATAGGCCGGGCCGACGCCTTTGTAGGGCACGTGAACAAATTTCGCGCCGGTGGCTTCTTCGATCATGCGCACACCGAGGTAGGGCGGCGAGCCGCCGCCGGCCGAGGCGTAGGCGATGGTGCCGGGCGCGCGCTTGCCCGCATCCGCCAGATCGGCCAGGGTTTTGTAGCCGGTGTCCGGATGCGCCACCACCACCATCGGTGCCATCACGCCGCGCGTGACCGGCGCGAAATCCTTCTCTGCATCGAACGGCAGGTTTTTGTAGAGCGCCGGGTTGATGGCGATGGACGCGTTGGCCGAGAGCAAAAATGTGTAGCCGTCAGGTGCAGCCTTTGCCACTGCTTGCGCGCCGATGCCGCCGCTGGCACCGGGCCGGTTATCGATGACGAATTGTTGTTGCGTGGCTTCGGACAATGCCTGCGCGATGATGCGCGCGTAGGCATCGGTGCCGCCGCCGGGGGAAGAGGGCACGATCAGCTTTACCGGTTTGGCCGGCCAGATGTCTTGGGCCAACAAGTTGCTATGCAGACAGGTCAACAGCAGCGCAAAGATGCCAGTGAGCCAGCTTGTCATGTGATTCCTCTTGAACGCGGTGTGAACCGGGTTTGAAAGGTGCCTTGATGGAGGGCGGCGTGTTGTAACCGCTGGCGTCAAGGGTATCGCATTTTTTCGGAAATATTCTGACGCGTGAAGAGGCCGCATCGTGAGAGCCGCTGCCGCCTCACAAGGGATAATGCCGTGTCTTCACCAAACATTAACCAGGAGAGCAGTATGGCAAAAGGCTATTGGGTTGCGCGCATCGATGTGGCGGACATGGAAGGTTACAAGGCGTATGTGGCGGCCAACGCCGGGCCGCTCAAGCAATTTGGCGCGCGCTTTCTGGCGCGTGGCGGACGGTTTGAAAACCCCGAGGGCAGCAGCCGCTCACGCAATGCCCTGATCGAGTTTCCGTCGTATCAGGCGGCGCTCGACTGCTACCGCTCGCCCGAATATCAGGCGGCGATCAAGCTGCGCACGCCGGTGTCGGAAGGCGACTTCATCATCATCGAAGGCTACGACGGGCCGCAGCCGGGTTGATGAATGACATGCTGCGTGCGGCTCGCATCTGACCGGATTTCACACTTGCCCGCATCCAAAGCGGTTCTGCGCAAGCTACCAGCCGGAGAACCGCTCCCACAGCGCTTCTACAGCCTGTCCCTCGCCGCGCACGACGTGATAGCGCGGGTGCTGCGCGGCGGTGGCGCAGGCGTGGTTGGGCAGAATGCGCAGGCGTGTGCCAACCGGCAGCATCGGTGTGTTGGCTGCAACCCCTGAGCGGTGCGCGATGATGCCGTGCTCCTGGTTGGCGTCGCTCATGATGAGGCCGTCGATCGGCACACCGGCTGCATCGCAGACGAGGCCGTAGCCCTGATCGAGCGCCTGTTTTGACGTGCCGCGGTCGCGTGACATAGCCATCCAGCCGGCGTCGGTGATGAGCCAGCCCTTGTCGCGCTGATGGCCGATGACCGTGGCGAGCACCGAGAGGGCAATGTCATCGACCTTGCACACGTTGATGCCGGCCATCACCAGATCAAAAAAAACGAACACGCCGGCGCGCACTTCGGTGACGCCATCGAGTTTTTCGGCGTAGGTGGCGGTGGGGGTGGAGCCGACGCTGACGATGGGGCAGGCCAGGCCTGCCGCTCGCAGGCGTTCGGCAGCGCGCACGGTACGGGCGCGTTCCTGCTCGGCCATCGCGCGGATCGCATCGGCCGAGGTGCAGTTGTAGGAATCGCCCGCGTGCGTCATCACGCCGGCCAGCGACGCGCCGAGAGCGCGGCCGATGGTGATGAGGTCACCGATCTCGGGGTGGACACCGGCGCGGTGGCCGTCGCTGTCGATTTCTATCAGCGTCGGCACGTGCTGGCCTGATTGGGCAGCGAAAGCGGCGACGGCCTGCGCGGCCTCAAGGTTGTCGAGAATGATCTTGAGATCGCAGCCGCGCGCGCGCAGGTCTGCCACGTGCTTGAGCTTGTGCGGCGCAATGCCGACGGCGTAGAGAATGTCGGTAAAGCCGTGGCTGAAAAAATAGTCGGCTTCTTTGAGGGTGGATACGGTGACTGGGCCGGTGCCGTGCGGGCCGGATGGATGGTGGGCCGAAGCGCCGCCCGGCGCGCCGGCCGATGCACTGGCCGATGCACTGGCCGATGCACCGGTCAGATCAAAATGGCGGCGCGCTACGTCGATCGACTTGCAGGTTTTCAGATGCGGACGAAACGAGACGCAGAGCGCTGCCAGGCGCGTGCGCATGCGTGCAATGTTGCGCGCCATCTTTGCTGCATCGAGCAGCAAAGCGGGCGTTTCGATCTGGTCCAGTTGCATGGTTGATTGCAGCGGCGTGGGTCAGTCGTGCGCCTTAAGCGTGCCAGTCTCATGCGGCATTTGGGTGGCTTCGAGAAAACGCGACACCAGGTTGTAGCCGCCGACGGTGGCGGTCAATTCCACCATTTCACGCTCGTCAAAATGCGCGCGCGCGGCGGTGAAGATCGCTTGCGGCACTTTGATTTGCTGCGTCATTGCGTCGGTGTAAGCGAGCACGGCGCGCATCTTGGGAGGGAATGCATCGCTCACTTGCCAGCCGGGCAGGGCGTCGAGCTGCGCTTGCGTCATGCCGGCCTTCAACGCGAACGGCACGTGCGCCTTGTATTCGTAATCGGCACCGTTGAGGATCGCCACTTCCATGATGGCGAGTTCGCGCGAGAGATCATCAAGCTTGGCTTTCTGGCGGATTTCGGTAAACAGGTGCAGCCACCCTTCGCAGATACCGGGGCTGTGCGCGAGGGTGCGGTACAGATTGAGAAAACGCCCGCCGCGCTCGGCTTTGATTTTGGTGATGAGGGGGCTAAGTTCAGGGTGCTGTGCTTCGTCGATCAGGGAGAGGCGCGACATGGGAGGTTTCCAAAAAATGGCACCGGGGCGCGGTACCGTTGGGTGACAAGGTGCGCTATTCTCGCATGTCATTAAGCAAGCGATAAATAAGGAAATATGGAACAGCGGGTATTGATTGCGGGCGGCGGCCCGGTCGGGCTGGTGACGGCGTTGGCGCTGGCGCAGCAGGGTATTCCGGTGACGGTGTTCGAGGCCGAGGCCACCCTCGCCATTGACCAGCGCGCCGGCAGTTTTCATCCGCCGACAATGGATATGCTGGAGCCGCTCGGCATCGCCGCCGGGATGAAAAAACGCGGCATCAAAATTCCGCGCTGGCAGATTCGTGATCGCAGGCATGGGCTGATTGTGGAGTGGGATTTGGGTGTGATTGCCGATGTCACCGATCATCCGTACCGCCTGCATTTGGAGCAGCACCGGCTCACACCGATTGCGCTCGAACTGCTCAAGCCCTACGCGCACGCGCAGGTGCATTTCAGCCACGAGGTGAGCGGCATCGAGGCGCACCCAGACGGTGTGACCGTGACCTGCACTACGCCGGATGGCCCGCGCAGTTTCGACGGCACCTGGCTGATCGGATGCGACGGCGGGCGCAGCGCGGTGCGCAAGTGGACCGGCACCGGGTTTGAGGGCTTCACCTGGCCCGAGCGCTTCATCGTCATTTCGACGCCTTACGACATCGGCCAGCATGGCTACACCGGCAACGCCTATATCGCCGACCCGGAAGAGTGGATCGCGATTTTTCAAATGCCGCACGAAGGCCCGCCTGGCTTGTGGCGCTTTGCCATGCCGGTGGTGCCGGAGCACACTGATAAATTCGCGCTCTCGCCGGCTGAAGTGCAGCGCCGTCTCAAGGGCTTTCTGCCCGCAGATCAAGGCGATTACGAGGTGCCGTATTGCGGCATTTACAAAGTGCATCAACGGGTTGCCAAAGAGTGGCGCAAGGGCCGCGTGATTCTCGCGGGTGATGCCGCGCACATCAACAACCCGCTCGGTGCGTTTGGCTTGAACGGCGGCATTCACGATGCGATCAACCTCTCGCAAAAACTTGGCGCGGTGTGGCGCGGCGAGCAGGGCGAAGAGCATATCGACCTCTACGTGCGCCAGCGCCGCACGGCCAACATCGAATTCGTGCAGAGCAATTCGATCCGCAACAAGGAAATGATGGAAGAGAAAGACCCTGTGCGCAAACAGCAGCGCTTTGCCGAGCTGCGCGCCAAGGCGGCTGACCCCGCATCGGCGCGCGAGGCCATGCTGGTAAGCTCAATGATTGGCAGTGTGCGGCGCGCCGCGCAGATAACTTAAAACAGGAGACTGAAAATGCTCAAGCAATGCCTGGTGGCAGCCGCCATCGCCTGTGTTACATCCACTGCGCTGGCGCAGCCGTATCCCAACAAGCCGATCAAGATGCTGGTCGGTTACACGCCGGGCGGGGCGGTGGACGCCGGCGTGCGCCCGCTGTCGCGCGTGCTCGAAACGCTGCTGGGGCAGCCGATCATCATTGAATACAAGCCGGGTGCGGCCGGCGGTGTGGCGATGGAGATGATCGCCAAGGTGGCGGCGGACGGCTACACCCTGCACTACTTCGACAGCGGGCCGCTGACGGTGTCACCGCATCTGAACAAGGTCGGTTACCACGTGCAGAATTCGTTCACGCAATTGGGGCATATCTGCGGCAGCGGCAGCATGTTGGCGGTCCATCCGTCCACGCCATTCAAGAGCGTGGCTGAAGTGATTGCGCTCGCCAAAGCCGAGCCGGCCAAATGGAGCTACGGCACCTCGGGTGTCACCGGGCCGCATCATTTGTCGGGCGAACTGTTCAAGAGCGTCACCGGCGCGCCCTTGCTGCACATTCCCTACAAGGGCGGCGGGCCGGCCATGACTGATCTCATGGGCGGCCAGGTGCCGATGCTGTTCACCTCGCTAGCACCCGCAGTGGGTGCAGTCAAATCCGGCCGCATCCGCCCGCTCGCGGTGACCTCGCCCAAACGCTCGACCGCGTTTCCCGACGTGCCGACGATGGACGAGCTCGGCCTCAAGGGCTTTGACTCGACCGCCTGGTACGGCATCATCGGCCCAGCCGGTTTGCCTGCCGAAGTCGTGGCCCGTATCTCTGGGGCGCTGCTCAAAGCCGGACAGGACAAGGCCATGGTCGATCAGATCAAGGCCACCGGTTGCGAGACCGAGATGCTCACGCCAGCAGTGACGGTCGAGAAAATCAAAGTCGACTCGGTGAAGTGGGGCAAGGTCATCAAGGACACCAACATGAAGGCGGAGTAGAACGATGAAGGCGCAATAGCGCGGCTAGCCGGCCTGCATCAGTCAACGAAGGGGAGGTTCTCATGATGAGCAAATGCCTGACGTGTTTGACCTTGATCCTGTGCGGGTTCGGTGCCGCTGGCGCACACGCGCAGCCTTACCCCAACAAACCGGTGCGCGTGTTCCTTGGCTACACGCCGGGCGGCGCGTCCGACGGCGCGATGCGCCCGCTGGCCAAGGTGCTCGAAGGGGTTCTCGGACAGGCGATCATCATCGAGCCCAAACCGGGCGCGGCCGGCGCGGTTGCTGCGGATCAGGTATCGAAAGCCGCCGCCGATGGCTACACCCTGTATTTCGCCGACAGCGGGCCGCTTACCGTCGCGCCGCACCTGACCAAGCTCGCCTACAACCCGCTGACCTCGTTTACGCATCTGGGCTCAGTGTGCGTGCTGCCGAGCATTCTGGTGACGCATCCATCGGTGCCGGCGCAATCCGTGGCCGAGTTGGTGGCCCTGACCAAGCGTGAACCGGTCAAGTGGAGCTATGGCACTTCGGGCATCGCCGGGCCGCATCACATGTCGGGTGAATACTTCAAAAGTTTCACCGGTGCGAATCTGCTGCACATTCCCTACAAGGGTGGCGCACCGGCCATGACTGACCTGATTGGCGGCCAGGTGCCGGTCATGTTTTCGTCACTCGGCCCGGCGGTGGGGCCGGTGAAAAATGGCCGCATTCGCGCGTTGGCGGTGACCGCTGCCAAACGCTCGGGCGCGTTCCCCGATGTGCCAACGCTTGATGAGCTCGGATTGAAAGGGTTTGAGTCGTCCGCTTGGTTTGGCCTGGTGGGGCCGGCCAATCTGCCCGCAGAGGTGGCGCAGCGGCTCTCACAAGCGCTGCTCAAAGCGGGTGAAGACAAGGCACTGCTCGACAACTTCAAGCAGCAAGGCTGTGAGCCGGACTTCAATCCGCCGGCCGCCACGCTCGACAAAATCAAGAGTGATTACGCCAAGTGGGGCAAGGTCATCAAGGACGCGAACATCAAGGTTGATTGACGCTTGCAGCGGCAAGCAACGTTGTTACGGGAGAACAGCCCCATTTTTTTGTGCGAGCTGGCGCAGACCCGCTTGCACCAAAGGTTTTCGGTGATAGCGTCCGGAAACCCGCTCCCACCAACGGTTTTCAGCATGTATCTTCTGAAAACCGCTCCCACCAACGCTCTCAGGGCATATCGCTGGCGGTGTTGAGCGCCGCAATCTGCGCTCCATTTAATGTCAGGTTGACCGACTCGGTCAAATCATGCAACTGCGCGAGCGACGTCGCGCTCACGATCGGTGCCGTCACACTGGGCCGCGCCAGCAGCCATGCCAGCGCAATGCGCGTGAGGTTGGTGTGATGCGCTGCGGCGATGTGATCCATTGCCGCGAGAATGCGCAAGCCGCGCGCATCGAGGTAGCCTGAAGCCATCGCTGCGCGCGGGCTGCCGCTTGCCGTGGCACCAGGCCGGTACTTGCCCGAGAGAAATCCGCTCGCCAGCGAGTAGTAACCAATCACGCCGATGTTTTCCTTGCGGCACAGCGGTTCGAGTTCTGCTTCGAAGCCGGTGCGTTTGTAGAGGCTGTATTCGGGCTGCAGGCTCACGTAGGCCGGCAATTTGTTGGCCTTCGCCACGCTGAGCGCTTCAGCCAGGCGCGCCGCCTTGAAGTTGGACGCGCCGATGAAGCGCACCTTGCCCTGCTTGATGAGACGCGCATAGGTGTCGAGCGAATCAGTGAAGGGCGTGGCGGCGTCGTCCGCGTGCGACTGATACAAGTCCACATAGTCCGTCTGCAAGCGCTTGAGCGAGGCCTCAATCGAGCGCGTGATGTGGGCGCGCGACAGGCCGCTGCCCACGCCCGGCATCTCCATGCCGCACTTGGTGGCGATGATGAGGTTGTCGCGGCCGCCACGGCGCTTGAGCCATTTGCCGATGATGGTTTCGGACTCGCCGCCCTGATTGCCGGGGTGCCATTTCGAATAGGTGTCGGCGGTGTCAATGAAGTTGCCGCCCGCTGCGGTGAAGGCATCGAGCAGCTTGAACGAGGCCGCTTCGCCCAGCGTCCAGCCGAACACGTTGCCGCCGAAGCAGATGGGAGAGACCTTGAGTGTGGATTTGCCGAGTGTGCGTTTTTGCATGATGTGGTTTTCAAAAGGAGAGTCGGCGTAGAGTGCGCGGGTGCGCCACAGTGCCGTTTATTATTCGGCGCGCCGCTGATAAAAATGAAACTTTACCGGAGAACCCGCCATGAGCCGTCCAATCCTCGCCGCAGAAAAAATCCATCCCGCGATCCGCGACACCGTGGCGCAACATGAAGCGGCGATTTTGCGTGAAGTGCAAGACGCCATCGCCGCGCATGCGGTGGTGATTGTGGGCATGAAGCAGAACCCGTTTCCGCGCCAGGCACGCAAGCTGCTTGAGAGCGAAGGCATCGCCCATCACTACCTCGAATACGGCAGCTACGTCGGCGATTGGCGCCGACGCACCGCACTCAAAATGTGGAGCGGCTGGCCAACCTTTCCGATGGTGTTTGTCAAAGGCATGCTGGTCGGCGGCGCGCGAGATCTGCGCAAACTGATTGAAAAGGGTGAATTGAAAACCCTGCTGGCAGGCTGAGAGAGGCGCAAAGCATGCTGGCTGACCGGCGAAATGGTCCGGTTCCCGGCGGCTTTCAATGGCAGGCGCGGATGTGGCAGGGACCTCATTTTGCCTTACCCAATTTGCCTTACCCAATTTGCCTTACAATAAGTAAGGAATATTTCAGGAGCCTGCCATCATGACTGCCGCAGCCACCATCACCACCAAAGGCCAAATCACCATCCCCGCTGCCGTGCGCAAAGCACTAGGGGTCGGGTGTGGAGACCGCATTACGTTTGTGCGCACTGCCGCCGGACAATTTGAAATTCTGCCCGCCAAAGAATCGGTGCTCTCACTAAAGGGATACGGCGCGAAGTCCGGCCGCAAATTGTCTATCGACGCGATGAACCGCATCATCGCGCTGCGGCGCGCTGGCAAATGACGGGTCTTGATACCAACGTACTCGTACGTTTTATCACCCAAGACGACGCCGCCCAGTTTGCCAAGGCGGTGCGCGTGATGGAGGCACTGACGCCAGACCAGCCCGGGTTCGTCAGTCTTACCGCGATCACTGAATTGGCCTGGGTGCTCGAATCAGGCTACGCGATGACCCGCCGCGACATCGCACATGCGCTGCGCCGCCTCAACGAAAGCCTGGAAATCCGCGTCGAAGGTGCGGTTGCAGTGCGCAAGGCTATCAACTTGTATGAATCACGGGTGCTCGATATAGCCGATTGCCTGATTGCCAGCAGCGGTGATGCGGCGGGTTGCGAATTCACGCTAACGTTTGACCGCAAGGCCGCGCGCATTGAGGGGATGCGGCTAATTGGATGAACACTTGACCGCACTACACTGCTACCCATGAGCCAAATCCTGATCAACGAATACCTCAAGCAGCTCGATGTCTTGAAAAAGGTATCGGGTACCAACCGCGAAAGCGTGGTGCGCGAGGCGTTCAAGGATTTGCTCAAACGCTGGGGCCGCCAGCAAGATTTGGTGTTCATCCCAGAGCATGAGATCGAAACCCCCACCAAAGAACGCCGCTATGTAGACGGTGCACTACTCTACGAATTGCGCCTGCCGTTCGGCTACTGGGAAGCCAAGGACGAAAAAGACGATCTCGACGCCGAGATCGAATACAAATTCAAACGCGGCTATCCCAAAGACAACATCATTTTTGAAGACACGCGCGAAGCGGTGTTGATTCAAAACGGCGAGGAAATCATTCGCTCGCCGGTGGACGACACAAAAAAACTGGAAAAGCTTCTCACACTATTTTTCAGTTATGAGCGCAAGGAAATCGCGGCGTTCCGCAAAGCCGTTGAAAAATTCAAGCAAGACCTGCCCGCCGTGCTCGAAGCGCTGCGAGCCAAAGTGGCGGATGCCTACAAAAGCAACACGGCGTTCCGCACAGCCGCTGCCAAGTTTCTAGTGCATGCGCAAGACGCCATCAACAAAAGCCTGGTCGAAGCCGATGTGTTTGAAATGCTGATTCAGCACATCCTCACCGAAGAAATTTTCAGCAAGGTATTCGGCGAAGACGATTTTCATCGCCAGAACAACGTCGCCAAAGAGTTGTACGCGCTGGAGGAGCGATTCTTCACCGGCGCCATCAAGAAAACCACCCTCAAGGGCCTGGAGCCGTACTACGCCGCCATTCGCGCAGCAGCAGCCCAGATCGCCAGCCACCACGAAAAGCAGGCGTTCCTCAAGGTCATCTACGAAAATTTCTACAAGGTCTACAACGTCAAGGCGGCAGACCGGCTGGGCGTGGTCTACACCCCCAACGAAATCGTCCGCTTCATGATCGAGTCAGCCGACTGGCTGTGCGAAAAGCACTTCGGCAAAAATCTGATCGACAAAGACGTGGAAATCCTCGACCCCGCGACAGGCACCGGCACCTTCGTCACCGAACTGCTGGAACACTTTCGCGGCCAGCCGGCCAAGCTCAAACACAAATACGACAACGAACTGCACGCCAACGAAGTTGCGATCCTGCCGTACTACGTGGCCAACCTGAACATCGAGGCGACCTATGCCGCGATCACCGGGG
>JANOYK010000087.1:0-14120 GCA_031428855.1 Burkholderiales bacterium
TCAGCCAGCACGCGCCGGGTTAACGGCAGCACCCGGCGGATGTGATCGCGCGAGGCCAGTTCCGGCACCACGCCGCCGTAGTGTTCATGCATCGCCACCTGCGAGTGCAGCGCCTGCGCAATCAGCCCGTCAGCCGGGCGCAGCGCGCCGCGCACGCTGTCGTAGAGCGCGATGCCGGTTTCATCGCAGGAGGTTTCGATGCCGAGGACGAGCATGGCGTGTTGTTGGGTGTTGTGTTGTGCGCGGGAAGAAAAGAAAGAGCGGGTGCAGTTGGCGCGATCAGCCAGCAGTGTGATTCGTTTCGTCTGAAATCACGAATCCGATCGGCCGGCACCTGGGTTCAGGCGCTGCGCGCAGGGAATCGATTAAACCGGCAATCGCCTGATCGTGCGAATCGACCTTCGCTTCGAGGCGCTTGAGTTTGGCGGCGAGGTCCTTGTTGCCGGCCACCAGGTTGCGCAGTTCGATGAAGGCGCGCACTACGTGGACACTGATCCCGGTGGCGCGCGGGCTGTTCAAGATGGTAGCGGCCTGGATCGCGCCATGCTCGGTGAAGGCGAGCGGCGCGTAACGCCGGCCGCCGTGACCGGCGTCGTTTGAACTTGAGGTCGCAAATTGCGACCTCAAGTTGGCGAACTCTTCCGCGTTTAGCCGGAACATGAAATCCCCGGGGAAGCGTTTCAGGTTGCGCTTGACCTGCTCATTGAAGCGTTTGGTGGTCTCGCCGTAGAACGCCGCTAGATCAGTATCGAGCAGCACGCGCCGGCCGCGCACGATCAGGATGCGCTGTGCGATGTCTTCTATCGACAGCGGCGCGGCGCCGATGGCGTCAGCGCGTTTGACGTTGCCCGCGCTGGCACGCACGGCCGCCATCAGAAGCCTGCCTTCGACGGCGGGCGCAGGGCGCGTGCGGCGTGATTGAATTCAAGTGCCAATCCCACAAGCCATCTCCAGCAGCAATATCAACGCAGATTGTAGAGTACGCATGCAAATGTATTCCCTCTGCACATCACGGTTGAACCGGCCCGCTGCCTGAAAACCCTTGGTGCAAGCGCCTCTGCGGCTGATGGCCTTGCACAGTGTCTATCCATGCGCCTCGTGGCCGTGCGGCACGCCGGAAATCAAAGCAACCAGACGCTGCACCGCACACTGCACAGCGCCGCCAGTTACCCGGCATGGCGTTGGGTTGCGGCGCGGCGCGGCTTAAGCCGCCGTTAAGCTAATCGCCGGATAATCAACATTGACACGCTGCTGCACCTCGCTGCTGCACCTTGCTGCACCTGCACGCTGCTGTGCCTGCACCTATCTACCCACGCGCTGCTGCACCCCACGGGGGCGCAGCAATGGCGAGCACCGGAGAACCTGAATGCGCATCCTGCTGGTGGAAGACGATCCGATGATCGGTGAGGGCGTGCGCAAGGGCCTGCGCCAGGATGGGTTTGTGGTCGATTGGGCCGAAACCGGCGAAGCGGCTGAACTGGCGCTGAGCAGCCATGCTTACGATTTGATGGTGCTTGACCAGGGTCTGCCAGGCAAGGACGGGCTGGAAGTGCTCGCCAGCCTGCGCCGGCGCGGCAGCGATTTGCCGGTGCTGATTGCCACCGCGCGTGACGAAGTGCCGGCCCGCATCAAGGGGCTCGATACCGGTGCTGATGATTACCTGGTCAAGCCGTTCGATCTGGATGAACTGGCGGCGCGCATCCGCGCGATTTTGCGGCGGCGCGCCGGACGGGCCGAGCCGGTGATGCGCCATCGCGGCGTCGAGTTCAACCCGGCCACGCGCGAGGTCACGCGCGACGGCGCGGCGCTCGCCTTGACGGCGCGCGAGCTGGCGCTGTTGCAGGCGTTTATGGACCGCCCCGGCGCGGTGCTCTCGAAAACGCAGATCGAAGAGAAACTCTACGGCTGGGGCGATGAGGTTGAGAGCAATACGGTGGAGGTCTATATCCACGCGCTGCGCAAAAAACTCGGAGCCGATTTCATTCAAAACGTGCGCGGTGTCGGTTATCTGTCGCCGCGCGCGGCGGCATGAACTCGATCCGCAAGCGCCTGCTGTGGTGGCTGCTCATCACATTCGGCGCGGGCCTGTGCGCGGGCGGCGGCGCGGTGTATCTGACGGCGCGCCACACCGCTGATGAAATGGCTGACCTGCACATGCGCCAGATTGCCGGCGCGCTGCCGAGCCGTGCGTTTTCGCCGATTGATGGGCTGTCGCGCGAGGATGCGCAGGAAGAACACATCGTGGTGCAGATTTGGGACCGGGCCGGCAACATCCTGTATCTGTCCGACCGCGCATCGAACATGCCGCCGCGCTCGGGCAGTGGTTTTGCCACGGTGCAGTTTGGCGGCAGTGAGTGGCGTGTCTATAACGAAACCGTGGGGGACAACGCGGTGCAGGTGGCGCAGCCGGTGAGTGCGCGCACCCAGGTGGCGGCGCGGGTGGCGTTGCGCAGCGTGTGGCCGCTGCTGGCGCTGACGCCGCTGTTCGGGCTGGCGATCTGGTTTACGGTGCGGCGCGGGCTCGAACCGCTCGAACGGATCGCGCATCAGGTCGAGCAGCGCTCGGCGGAAAGTCTCGACCCGATTGCGGATGACGATACGCCGGGCGAAGTCAAATCACTGGTGGCGGCGCTCAACCGTCTGCTCAAACGGCTTGGGCAGGCGTTTGATACCCAGCGCGCGTTTGTGGCTGATGCCGCGCATGAATTGCGCACGCCGCTCGCCGCGCTCAAATTGCAGACCCAGCTGGCCGAGCGCGCGGCGGATGATGCCGAGCGCCGCGCCGCGTTGCATACCCTGCACGGCGGCATTGACCGGGCCGGCCATTTGCTCGCGCAGCTGCTCGATCTGGCGCGCCAGGAAGAGGCTGCGCGCAGCCGTGAGCGGACGCCGCTGCGGCTCGATGCGCTGGCGCGCGAGGCGGTGGGCGAGCGTGCCGCGCGCGCTTTCGCGCTCGGGGTCGACGCGGGCGTGCTGCACGCCGACGAAATAGTGATGACGGGAGACCTTGCCGGGCTGCGCGCGCTCACCGGCAACCTGATCGACAACGCGCTGCAATACACCCCGCGCGGCGGGCGCGTCGATGTCGAGGTGCGGCAAGAGCCGGGCGCTGCGCTGCTGATTGTGGCTGACACCGGGCCGGGCATTCCGGCTGAGCACCGGGAGCGCGTGTTTGACCGGTTTTACCGCGTCCCCGGCATGCGCGCACCAGGCAGCGGCCTGGGGCTGGCGATTGCGCAGCGCGCCGCGCAGGCGCATGGCGCGGTGATTGAACTGGACGGCAACCCCGGCGGCGGTTTGCGCGTGACGGTGCGGTTTCCGTGCTGACTCAGTGCCGGTTCAGTGCCGGTTCAGCGCCCACATTACCGCCCGCTTTGGCGATGCCGCATTAAGCGTGGTTTAAGCCAGCTTGAACGACAATGCGCGCCCTTATGCGAACACTCTGTCATCTTGCGCTGGTTGCCGCGCGCACCGCTTCGTCCGCTGTGATGCGTGCCGCTGTCTGCGCGCTGCCGTGGATTGCCCTCACCGGCGCGGCGCTGAGCCTGCCTGCGCTGGCCCAAAGCAGTGCCGGCGCGAGTGGTGCTGGTGCTGGCACGAGCGCGCTCACCAACCTGGGGCCGTTGACACTGGCCGCCGCCGAAGCCCTGCTGCTGCTGCACAACCGCGACATCGCGCTGGCACGCCGGGTGCGTGGCCAGGCCGAAGCCGACATCATCACCGCCGGGCAGCAGCCCAATCCGCAGTTGTCGTGGACCACCCAAAATATCAATCCCAATCGCGGCATCGGCAATGGCGATGTGCGCGCCAAGACCGTCGACAGCATCGTGCGTATCGATCAATTGATTGAGCGCGGCAACAAGGCCGAATTGCGCACCGAGACCGCGCGCCGCCTCGATGGCGCCGCCGCAGAAGACGTGCAGGAAGTGACGCGCCAGCAATTGCTCGCGCTGCGCTTCGCCTATTTTGATTTGCTCGCTGCGCAGGAGAAAGCCGCCTCCGCTGCCGAGACGGCAGCCCTGTTTGGCAAGACCGCCGAAGCGGCACAACTGCGCCTCAAGGCCGGCGACCTCGCCGCCGCCGACGTGTCGCGCATTCGCGTTGACGTGCTGCGCGCGCAAAACGATGCGCGCGGTCTCGAAGCCGACCTGGCGCGCGCGCGCGTCAACCTCGCTTACCTGATTGGTGCCGAGTCCAGTGCGGCGTCGATTCGTGCGGTCACAGCGTGGCCGAAACAGGAGGGCGCAACGGCGGCTGGCGTGAGCGATGCCCAGCTCGAAGCGCGCCCCGATGTGCGCGCCGCGCGCGCGCGCGTCGCCGCAGCCGACAAGGCACGCGAGCTGGCGCAATCGCTGCGTACCCGTGACGTGTCGGTCGGCTTGCAGTTTGAGCACTGGCCGAATCGTGCCGACGCCAACAATCAGGGCACCGGCAACAGTTTCGGCGTGGCATTTTCAGTGCCGCTGTTTTTGCGCCACAACAACGAAGGCGAAGTCGCGCGGGCGCAGGCTGACTGGTATGCAGCGCGCGATTTTCTCGATCGCGTACACGCGCAGGCACGCAGCGATGCGTCACGCGCGGGCGGCGATCTGGCCGCTGCACGCGAGCGTCTGACACGCTTTGAAGGTGAACTGGTCAAGGAGGCCGAACGCACCGCCAATGCCGCCGAGTTTGCGTTCAAGAACGGTGCTATCGGCGTGATGGATTTGCTCGATGCGCGCCGCACCTTGAAGGCGATCCAGATCGACGCCGCCAACGCGCGTGCCGATCACGCCAAGTCATTGGCCGCCTATGCCTCGAATCTGGGCGGTGTCCAGTGAGTCTGCGTTCGGTTGCGCTGCCGGTATTGCTGACGTTGTTGATGGCTGGCGCCTATCTGGCCGGTGCTGCCCGCACCGGTTCGGCCCCGGCACCATCGCCACTGCCCGCGCCAGCGGCCCGCGCACCCAATACGCTCAAGTTTGATGCCGGCGCGCCACAGCTGGCCTCGTTGCGCATCGCTGTGGTGGAAGAAGCGCCCCTGCCGGTGGCCGAACCGCTAAACGGCCGCATCGCCTACAACGAAGACGTGACCGGCCGGGTGTCGTCGCCGGTGGCCGGCCGCATCCTGTCGCTCAAGGCCGCGCCGGGTGACAGCGTCAAGGCCGGCCAGGTGCTGGCCACGATGGATGCGCCTGACCTGGCGGCGGCCGTGGCCGACCTGCGCAAGGCCGAGGCCGATGAGAGCCGCAAGCGCCTGGCCCATGAGCGCGCGCAAAAATTGTTCGACGCCGACGTGATGCCGCGCAAAGAGCTGGAATCGGCTCAGGCGGACCGTGCGGCTGCGGTGGCGGAAACCGAGCGCGCGCGCCTGCGCCTGCGCAATCTCACGCCGGGCGGCGGTGCAGACGGCAACGGTGGTGGCAACGCGGGGGGCGGTCTGGCGCTGCGGTCCCCGGTCAATGGCGTAGTGGCCGACCGTAAGGCCAACCCGGCGATGGAAGTCCAGCCCGGCATGGCCGATCCGCTGTTTGTGGTGACCGATATCAAGCGCCTGTGGGTGCTGGTCGATTTACCGGAGCGCTATCTGTCCAAAGTGTCGGAAGGGCTGGCGGCGTTAGTGACGGTCGATGGTTATCCCGGCGAGACCTTTCGCGCCCGCGTGGTACGCATTGGCCAGGTGATGGATGCCGGCACCCGGCGCGTGCAGATCCGCTGTGATTTGCCCAATCCCGAAGGCCTGCTCAAGCCGGAAATGTTCGCGCGCGTGTCGCTGCTGGCGCGGGATGAACGGCAGGTGCTGCGTTTGCCCAACAGCGCGCTGGTGACCGAAGGCTTGTTCAGCTACGTGTTTGTCGAAACCGCAGCCGGCGCCTTCGCGCGGCGCAAGGTGGAGTTGTCGGTGCAGGAGCGTGACTACGCGTATCTGAGCGGCGGCGTCAACAAAGGTGAGCGGGTGGTGGTGAACGGCGCCTTGCTGCTGCAATCCGAATTGGGTGCCGGTTCCTGACCTGGAACCGGTTCCTGATCGCACCAATGCTCCGAACCCATGCTTGAACGCCTGATCCATTTTTGCCTGACGCAGCGGCTGTTTGTGCTGCTGGCGGCGGTCGCGCTGGCGATTTTCGGTGTGCGCGCGGCCAACAACCTGCCGATCGAGGCGTTCCCCGACGTGCAGGATGTGCAGGTGCAGATCGTCACCCAATTTCGCGGCCAGGCCCCGGAGGAAGTCGAACGGGCGATTTCACTGCCGGTGGAACTTGGCATGGCCGGCACGCCCGGCATGACCCAGGTGCGCTCGGTGTCGATCACCGGACTGTCGGTAGTGACGCTGACGTTTGCGGACGGCACCAACGATTATTTTGCGCGCCAGCAGGTGATGGAGCGCCTGCAAAGCGTCACTCTGCCGCCCAACGTGCAACCTGCGCTGGGGCCGCTTGCAACCGCGGTCGGAGAGATTTACCGTTACGTGCTTGAAGCGCCAAAAGGCCTGCCCGAATACGAAGTGCGTGCCTTGCAAGACTGGGTGATCCAGCCGCGCCTGCGCATGGTGCCGGGGGTGGCCGATGTGGTCAGTTTCGGCGCCACCGTCAAGGAATACCAGATCCAGATCGACCCGTATGCGTTGAAGCGCTATGGCGTCACGCTCGATCAGGTCAGCAGCGCGGTGCAAAACAACAGCGCCAATTTTGGCGGTGGCCTGCTGCGGCGCGGCGCCGAGTCGCTGGTGATTCGCGGCATTGGCCTGTTTGCCAGCCAGGACGACATTGCGCGCACGGTGGTAACCGCGAAAGGCGGCAAGACCGTGCTGATCGGCGATCTGGGCGAAGTGCGGATTGGCGGGCGGGCGCGTTCGGGCATCGTCGCCTATGCCGGCCAGAGTGGGGCCGAGGGCAGCGAAAAAGCCTACGAGGGCGACAGCGTGGTGCAGGGCATCGTCATCATGACCAAGGGGCAAAACCCGGCCAAGATCATCGCTGCGCTCAAACAACGGATTACCGAAGTACAGGCGCGCTTGCCGCCCGGCGTGAAGATTCGTCCGGTCTATGACCGCACCAAACTGATCCACCACACCGTGTCCACGGTGGGGGAGAACCTCGCGCTCGGTGCGGTGCTGGTGATTGCGCTGCTGCTGATTTTTTTGCAGAACTGGCGCGCGGCGTTGATCGTGGCAACCGTGATCCCGCTGTCGCTGCTGTTCGCCTTCATCATGATGGATGCGCGCGGCGTGTCAGCCAACCTGATTTCGCTCGGTGCGGTCGATTTCGGCATCATCATCGACAGTGCGGTGGTGGTGGTGGAGGCCCTGATGGTGCGCCTGGCCGCGACGGCGGCGGGAGCGGACGCTGCACCGGCCGAAGCTCTGGCTTGGCGCATGAAAACGCTGCGCACCACGGTGGTCGAACTGGGCCACCCGATTCTGTTTTCCAAAGCCATCATCATCCTGGCATTTTTACCGATCTTCACGTTTCAGCGCGTCGAGGGAAAAATATTCTCGCCGGTCGCCTTCACGCTGTCGTTTGCCCTGCTCGGCGCGATCATCCTGACCCTGACATTGGTGCCGGCCCTGCTCTCGTTTCAGATGGGCAGCAACCACATGGCCGAGAAGCATATCGGCTGGATCTTGCGCATGCAAAACGGCTATCGCGCGCTGTTGCGCCGGCTCGAGCCGCAACGCTTTGCGGTCGCCGCCGGGTCGGGTGTGCTGCTGGCGGTCACGCTGGCGCTGGTGCCATTGCTGGGCAGCGAATTTTTGCCCAAGCTCGACGAAGGCAACATCTGGCTGACCATTACCATGCCGCCGCAGACCGCGCTCGAACAGACCAAGGAAATCGAGCGTCAGGTGCGTGCCAAGCTCAAGGCCTACCCCGAAGTGCGCCAATTGGTCACGCAGGCCGGACGCCCGGACGACGGCACCGACCCGAAAGGGCCGAACAATCTGGAAATACTGGCTGAATTGCAGCCGGCCGGGACCTGGCGCTTTGCCAGCAAGAGCGCGCTGATCGCCGACATGAGCCGGAAGATTCACGAAGTGCCGGGGATTCCGACCAATTTCTCGCAGGTGATTCAGGACAACGTTGAAGAGGCGCTGTCCGGGTCCAAGGGGGAAATTGTGGTCAAGGTGTATGGCCCCGATCTGGATATTTTGCAAGACAAGGCGGACCAGATTGTGAGTGTGCTCAACAGCGTGCGCGGCGCCACCGATGTCGGTTCACTCAGGATTGGCGGGCAAACCGAATTGTCGATCCGGTTCGACCGCCAGAAGGCCGCACGCCTCGGCATCAATATCGCCGACGCCGGCAACCTGATCCAGACTGCGCTGGCCGGCACGGCGGTGTCGACCTTCTATGAGGCGGACCGCCGCTTTGACGTGACGGTGCGTCTGGCCGGCCCGTTTCGCGATGCGGTCGATGATGTCGGCCACCTGCAGGTGACGCTGCCCAACAATGCCGGCACGGTGTCGCTGTTC
Source organism: Burkholderiales bacterium (assembly GCA_031428855.1). Classification (GTDB taxonomy): domain Bacteria; phylum Pseudomonadota; class Gammaproteobacteria; order Burkholderiales; family JAEUOS01; genus CANJDH01. The sequence continues at coordinate 8,450 of JANOYK010000087.1, forward strand.
GAAATCGCCGCGATCGATGTCAAGCAAGGCGCGTCACGTATCGGCCGTGAAAATGGCGGGCGTCTGATCCCGGTCAAGATCAATCTCACCGCGCGTGACCAGGGCAGTTTTGTCGACGAAGCGCAGGCGCGGGTCGCGAAGGAAGTGACGATGCCGCCGGGCTATTACCTTACCTGGGGCGGGCAATTCGAGAACCAGCAGCGCGCCCTGAAACGCTTGCAAATCATTGTCCCGGTCAGCCTCCTGTCGATCTTCGCCTTGTTGTTCTGGGCCTTCAAATCGGTGCGCAAGGCGGCGCTGGTGCTGGCGATGATTCCGTTCACCGCGATTGGCGGTTTCGCGGGACTGGCCCTGGCAGGCATGCATGTGTCGATTTCTGCGGCGGTGGGCTTCATTGCAGTGGCCGGCATCTCGGTACAAAACGGCGTCATCATGGTCGAGCATATGCTCGAACTCTACCGTGACGGCATGAAGTTCAGCGAGGCGGTGATTGAGGGGGCGGTGAACCGCCTGCGTCCGATCCTGATGACGGCGCTGATGGCCGGCCTCGGCCTGCTGCCGGCCGCGCTCTCGACCGGCATTGGCTCTGAGACCCAGCGCCCGTTCGCGGTGGTGATCGTCGGCGGCATTGTGTCGGCAACGGTATTCACGCTGCTGCTCCTGCCGCTGCTGTTTCCATCGGTGGCGCGCGAGGCGGGTGAATGAGAATGGCTGCGGCAACCCGGCACTGAACCGCCGCCACCGTCTGGTGCCCGCAGCGGCCCGCAGCGGCAGGCTGCCATTGCATGCGTTAAAGTTCTTCCCGGCACACCGCAGATAGCCGGTGATTGACCTTCGAGCGATGCACGCCGCAACTTTGTGGTGATGCCGCCACTCAAGGCGTGGGAGACGCGTAATGATGGAGCAGGTATTCCGGCGCTGGCACTGGGCGGTCTGTGCGGCATTGAGCCTCACGGTAGCGTGCGGTGAAAAACCGGCAGCTCCCGCCGCACCCAAACCGCAAGTGGCGGGCAGCGTCATCACCTTCCCGGCCAACAGCCCGCAACTCGCGGTGCTGACCGTGGCCGCCGTCAAAGACCCGGCCGAGGGTACGCTTGAACTCACCGCCCGCCTGGCCTGGGACGAGAACCGCACCGTGCGTGTGTACCCGCCGTTCAATGGCCGGGTGGTGCGGATTGCCGCGCAGCCGGGCGATCAGGTCAAGGCCGGCCAGATGCTGGCGTCGATGGCGTCACCCGATTTTGGCCAGGCACAGGCCGATGTGGGCAAGGCGGCTGCCGATTTTGCCTTGGCGGAAAAGAATCTCGCGCGCGTCAGGGAGTTGTTCGACCACGGCGTGGCCCCGCGCAAGGACCTCGCATTGGCCGAGGCCGATCAGGCGCGCACGCGCAGTGAACTGGCGCGCGCCCGTGCGCGCGTGGGTCTCTACGGCAGCAGCGCGAACGTCGATCAATCGGTGGCGCTCAAGTCCGCGTTGGGTGGCACGGTGGTCGAACGCAATCTCAACCCCGGTCAGGAGTTGCGCAGCGATCAAAGCGGCGCGCCTCCCTTGTTTGTGGTGACTGACCCGGGGCGGCTCTGGGTGCAGATTGATGCGCGTGAAGAAGACCTGCCCGCGCTCACCAAGGGCAGCAAGTTCAAGGTGCGATCCGAGCATGTGCCGGGCGAAGAGTTTGACGCCACGCTCGATGCCGTGGCTGACTTCGTTGATCCGCAATCGCGCACCATCAAGGCCCGCGGTTCGCTCGACAACCGCGCGCGCAAGCTGAAAGGCGAAATGCTGGTGACGGCGCAGTTTGCGGCGGCGGGTGTCAGGGCGGTCACCGTGCCGGCGCGCGCGGTGGTGTTTTCTGACGGCAAGCACTACGCCTACCTTGAGCGCGGCGGCGGCAAATTTGAGCGGGTGCCGGTAACGCCTGGCGTCGAGCGCCGCGGCCTGCTCGCGGTAAGTGCCGGTTTGCAGCCCGGGCAGCGCATCGTCACTGAGGGCGTGCTGCTGTTGCAGCAGGTGTTCCGCGCCGCATCGTCAAAAAATGAAGAATAGGCCGGGCGTGAACCGGCGCGGCGGCAGCATTGACCGCAGCAGCAGCGGCGGGTGCCACCCATGATCAAGCGCATCGTCGCCTTCGCGCTGCATCAGCCGCTGGTGATTTTTTTCGCTACCGCGTTGTTCGTGGCCGGTGGCCTGATCGCGTTCAAGAACCTGCCGGTCGAGGCCTTTCCCGACGTGACCGACACCCAGGTGACCGTCATCACGCTGCATCCGGGCCGCGCCGCAGAGGAAGTCGAAAAGCAGGTGACGATTCCGCTTGAAGTGGCGCTGTCGGGTCTGCCCAATGCAGTGCGGATGTTTACCCATACCCAGTTTGGCCTGTCGTTTCTGATCCTGACGTTTGACGACGACGTCAATGTTGACTGGGCGCGCCAGAAGGTGGGCGAGCGCCTGCGCACGGTGACGTTGCCGCCGGGTGTTTCACCCGATATTGCGCCGCTCTCGACTGCGATCGGCGAGATCTACCGCTATCGCGTGAAGTCGGCGTCACACGACTCCACCGAGTTGCGCACGCTGCAGGACTGGGTGATCGAGCGCGCCCTGCGGCGCATCTCGGGCGTGGCCGATGTGGTGCCGATGGGGGGTCTCATCAAGCAGTATGAAGTGCAGCCGGATCTGGCGAAATTGCGCGCCTACAAATTGACCTTGCAACAGCTGCAGACCGCGCTCGAGCGCGGCAACAGCAACGCCGGTGGCGGCTATGTGGAGCAGGGTGGCCAGCAATACACGATTCGCGGCATTGGCTTGCTGCGCGACGCGGCAGACATTGACAACATCGTGCTGGCCGAACGCAACGGCACCCCCGTGCTGGTCAAAGACGTGGCACGGGTGCAGGTTGGCAGCGTGCCGCGCCAGGGCGTTGTCGGGCAGGATCTCGAAGACGACGCCGTGACCGGTGTGGTGCTGATGCGCAAAGGCGAGAACCCGTCGAAGGTGTTGAGTGCGGTCAAGGCACGGGTGGAACAACTCAACCGCGCCGGCCTGCCCAAAGGCGTGAGCATCGTGCCGTTCTACGACCGTTCATGGCTGATCGGCAAAACGCTCAACACGGTGTTCAAGAATTTGCTGGAGGGGGCCGGGCTGGTGGCGATCGTGCTGTATCTGTTCCTCGCCAATTTCCGCGCGGCGGCGATCGTGGCGCTGGTGATCCCGCTGTCATTGCTCTCGACCTTTGTCGGACTGACCTTTGTCGGCATTCCCGCCAATCTGCTGTCGCTGGGGGCGATGGACTTCGGCATCATCGTCGATGGCGCAGTGATCGTGGTCGAGAATGTGTTCCGGCGGCTGTCGATGGTGGACCAGTTTCACGACGACAAAGTGGACCGCAAGGAGGACCGCCACCGCCTGCACACGATTCTGGAGGCAGTGGTCGAGGTTGGACGGCCGACGCTGTTCGCGATGATCATTATCATCGCGGCGCATATTCCGATCTTCACGCTGCAACGGCATGAAGGCCGCATCTTCGCGCCGATGGCGTATTCGGTCACCTTTGCGCTGATCGGCGCGCTGATCCTGTCGCTCACATTGGTGCCGCTGCTGTGCTACAAGTGGCTCTCTAGGAATCTGCCGCATCACGACAGCGCCGTCGTCGTGCTCTCCAAGCGGGTCTATGCGCCGGTGCTCACCTGGAGCCTGCACCATCGCTACAAGGTGATGGCGATCGCGCTGGTGTCGCTTGGGGCCGCGTTGGCGGTGGTACCCAGACTCGGCACCGAGTTTTTGCCGGAGCTCAACGAAGGCTCGCTCTGGCTCAACGTCAAGCTGCCGTCATCGGTCTCGGTGTCCGAGGCGCAAGTGCAGAACGGCCAGATCCGCCGCATCGTGCTCAACACACCCGAAGTCAATTCAGTCATCTCCAAGGCCGGGCGGCCCGAAGACGGCACCGACCCCAAGCTGATCAACATGGCCGAATTCCTGGTCGATCTGAAACCCGAAAACGAATCGATCCGCGGCTTCACCAAGCGCCAGGTGATAGATGAGATGGAGCGGGCGCTGCTGGCCCTGCCGGCCATCAAGCCCTCGTTCTCGCAGCCGATCCGCGACAACATCCTGGAGAGCATTTCGCAGATCGACGGGCAGATCGTGATCAAGGTCTTCGGCGAGGACATTCCGGCCCTGCTCAAAGTCGCTGAAGCGGTGCTGGCGCAGGTGCATGATGTGCCCGGGGTGACGCGTGCCTTGATCGACCGGACCGGTGAGCTGCCCAACTACCTGGTCCATATCGACCGCGCGCGCGCGGCGCGTTACGGCCTCAACGTGGCCGACATCCAGGACGTGATCGAAGCCGGGCTGGGGGGCAAGGCGGCCACCTGGTTGTGGGAAGGCGAGCGCCGCTTTGCGGTGGCGGTGCGCCTCAAGGAAGAAGAGCGCGGCCTCGATCGCATGAAGAGCGTGCTGCTGGCAACCAGCAGCGGCGCCTACATTCCGCTCTCCGAGGTGGCGACCTTTCAGGTGGCCGGCGGCAGCATGAACATCGCGCGCGAAAACGGCGGCCGCGTGATGGCGATCGGCATCTTCATCCGCGACCGCGACATGGGCAGCGTGGTGGCCGACATGCAGGCTGCCGTCAAGGCCAAGGTGAAATTGCCCGAGGGCTACAGCATCACCTGGTCCGGCGAGTTCGAGAATCAGGAGCGCGCCATGGCGCGCCTCGCGCTGGTGGTGCCGATCTCGATCCTGCTGATCTTCGTCTTGCTGTTCAACGCCTTCAACTCGATCAAGAGCGCGGTGCTGATCATCCTCAACGTGCCGTTTGCGATGATCGGCGGCATTTTTGCGCTGCTGGCAACCGGCATTCCCCTGAGCGTGTCGGCGGCGATTGGTTTCATCGCCCTGTTCGGCCAGGCGGTGCTGAACGGCGTGGTGATGGTGACGGTGTTCAACCAGTTGCGCAACGCTGGCGCGGCGCCCGAGGTGGCCGTCGTCGAAGGCTCAATGCAGCGCCTGCGCACGGTGCTGATGACGGGTCTGTTGGCGATGCTGGGCTTGCTGCCGATGGCGCTGTCGACCGCCATCGGCTCGGAGACGCAGAAGCCGCTCGCGGTGGTAGTGATCGGCGGGCTGATCAGCGCGACGCTGTTGACCTTGATTGTGCTGCCGGTGCTGTATGTGGTGTTCAACACGCATCACATCAATTTCCGCAGCAAGGGCAAGGGTGCCAGCACGGCGGACCCAGCGGTGCCGCGTGGATGACGCCGCCGCAGCCAGGCTGACAGTGAAACCGCTGCGCGCCCCGGTGCGTGCCGTGTTGTTCGATCTCGATGGCACCCTGCTGCACACCTCGCCCGATCTCGCCGCCGCCGCCAGCGCTGCGCTGGCCGAGTGCGGCCACGGTGATATTGATGCCGCCACCGTCGAGCGCTTCGTCGGCAAAGGTATCGATGTATTGGTACAGCGCTGCCTGCGTCATCTGGGCGCGCCTGACAGCGGCCCCGGTTTCGAGTCCTTGCTGGCGGCCTACTGGCGGCATTACGAAATATTGAACGGCCGCCATGCCACGCCCTATGACGGTGTGTTCGACGGCCTCAATGCGATGCGTGATGCCGGCCTCAAGCTCGGCGTCTGCACCAACAAATCAGCGCGCTTCACACAGCCGTTGCTGGAGCGCTGCGGCATGGC
>JANOYK010000088.1:0-1655 GCA_031428855.1 Burkholderiales bacterium
TCCACGTCACCGGCACGGCAGATTCGGGAATCGCGCGGATCGCCTCCTCGGCACCGATCAACCCAAGCACGGCTTCACCGCGAAAGCGTACGTGACCATCGGCCAGCACCGGCTGATCCTTTGGCGTGGCGAACACCGCGAAAGAATTTTCCGGCACGTCGGCGGAAGTGATGATGCCTTCGATGCGCGGGTACTGGCGGCGAAACGCGTCGAGGTCACCCAGCGTGAAAGCGGCGCGCGCGTGCGGCGCGCGGATGATGCGCAGCGTGAGGGCACCCGGCGGCACAACATCAGCGCCGAATTTTTCTGCACCGGTGAGTTTGGCTGGGCCATCGAGCCGCACCATGCGCGCGCCCACGGCGCGGCCGGCCGGCACCGCGCCGGGTGATACCCCTGCGTGGACACCGTCAGCGTATGCGTGCATACCCGCGTGCGTGACGGCGTGCGCGGCGGCGTGCGATCCAAGCGCCGTACCCGCCTCACCCTGCGCCAGCGACAACACCGCCTCAATGATCTTGCGATAACCAGTGCAGCGGCACAGCACGCCGCCCAACCCATCCTGCACTTCGGCTTCGCTGGGCGCAGCGTTGCGCGCGAGCAAATCACTCGCCGCCATCAACATGCCGGGGGTGCAGATGCCGCACTGTGCCGCGCCGTGTGTGAGAAACGCCTGCTGCAGGCGGTTGAGATCACCGCCCTCCTGCGCCGCCAAGCCTTCAACCGTGGTGACATTGCACCCCTCAGCCTGCCCGGCGGAGGTGATGCACGCGCACACCTGCCTGCCATCGAGCAGCACGGTGCAAGCACCGCAATCACCCGCATCACAGCCCACCTTGGTGCCGGTCAGGCCAAGGTCTTCGCGCAAGGCATAGACCAAGCGGGTGGACGGCGCACAATGCAAAATCGCATGCGCGCCGTTCACCGTGAGCGACAGGCCGGCCAGATCACCACCGACCAGAGTGGCTTGCACCAAGGCTTTCAGGCCATCGTCTACTTCGTCCGTCGGCCGGTTCATGATGCGGCTCCTGCATCAAGCGCGTGTGCTGCGGCGATGCCGGGTCTGCGAAGGTGCCGATTCATCGTGCGTCCCCCGCATCCACCGCCTGTGCGATGGCTTGCCTGACCAGCGTCAAGGCTGCATCCAAACGATATGCCGCGCTGCCGCGCACATCGTCAATCGGCGTCAACCCGCGCAAATCTTCCGCCGTTACCACCCCGGCAGCATCACGCGCACGCACGCCGGTCAAGCGCGCCTCCAGCGCCGTCAAGCGCTGCGCCACCTCAGAGCACGCCCCCACCGCAATGCCGCACAGCGCCACCCGCCCGGCATCATCAAGCGCCATCACCACCGACACCATCACAATCGAAATCACCAGATATTTGCGCTGCCCCAATTTCAAAAACACGCTGCGCGTGCCGGCGCGCCACTTCGGCACCAGCACCGCAGTGACCAGCTCATGCGGCTGGCACGCGGTGCGCCGGTTGCCCAGCACAAAATCACTCAGCGCCACCTCGCGCACGCCGCGCGCCGAGGCCAGCTCGACGCGCGCGCCCAGCGCCAGCAGCGGCGGCACACCGTCGGCAGCGGGCGAGGCATTGCACAGATTGCCCGCCACCGTGCCGGCGTTTTGAATCTGCACCCCGCCAATCGCGCG
>JANOYK010000089.1:0-4760 GCA_031428855.1 Burkholderiales bacterium
CGCGATCACCGCCTTGCAGCAGTGAAACGTGCCGATCAGATTGACATCCTGCACCTGGCGGAAATCCTTGGAGGAATATTCCCAGGTCTTTTGGTTCGGGCCGGTGATGCCGGCGCTGTTGACCAGGATGTCGATCTTGCCGAGGGCCTTGACGGCTGCGGCGGCGGCGGCCAGCACTTGCGGCTCATCGGTGATGTCCACGGTCGCGGTCTCGACCTTGCCCAGTTTGGACAGCGCCGCTTGCGAGGTGGTGAGACGGTCGCTCATCACGTCCCACAACACCACGCTTGCGCCCGATTGCAGCATGCGCTCGGCGACGGCGTAACCGATGCCGCGCGCGCCGCCGGTAATGACCGCGACGCGGCCTTTCAAATCAATCTGATTCACTGTGCGAACTCCCGGTTGTTGATTTGGATAATTTGGATAATTGTTTAAGCGGCCTCAAGTAAAACACCGCGCACCCGAAATATACGATGCTCAACAACAACTCCAGCGCTGCCAGTTGTGCCGAGACGCCGGTGTCACTCACTGCACGCACGATGCCCTCGGTGAAATAGGCCCACACCAACAGCGTAGACCATTGCAGCGTGTAGTTGTCGGCGCGCAGCACGCCGCGCAACACCAGCAGCAGCGGCAGCACTTTCAACACCAGCCAGGAGCCGCCCGGGCGCAGCGGTGCGAGAAACAGTTCCCACGCTACGCACAACACAATCAGCGCGAGCAAGGCGGTCACCGCAACGGTGTGCAGGCGCTTAGACATTGCACGCGCCGCGCAGCACAGGCGCGTTCAAACCGCCCTGAAACCTGCGCTGAAACTGTTGGTGCGGGCGGCTGTCAGCCCTGCGGCACGCGCCAATGCGGGCTGAAAAGTTCATGTGGCGAGTCTTAGTGCCACTTGCGCCAGACGTTTGCCCAGCGCGCGCGCGAGCTGCTTTTCGTCATCCGACAATGGCGCATCGCCACGCGCGCTCGCTGCCGCGCCGGCCGCGTTCGCCACATGGCTCGCGCCATACGGCCCGCCGCCGCCAGCCGTGGTGGTGAGCGCAGGTTCCGAGTAGGGCAGCCCCACGATCAGCATGCCGTGATGCAGCAGCGGCACCATCATCGTGAGCAGGGTCGATTCCTGCCCGCCGTGCAGGCTGGTGCTCGAGGTGAACACGCAGGCTGGTTTGCCGGCCAGCGTGCCGTTTTGCCACTCGGCACCGGTGCTGTCCCAAAAAAATTTCATCGGTGCGGCCATGTTGCCAAAGCGGGTCGGTGAGCCAAGCGCGAGACCAATGCATTCGGCCAGATCGCTTTTCTCCACATAGGGCGCGCCGCTGCCGGGCACCGGCGGCGCGGCGGTGTGGGTGATGGCGGCCACCGGCGGCACCGTGCGCAGGCGCGCTTGCGCACCGGGTACGCTCTCGATGCCGCTGGCGATGGACTCGGCCAATGCGCGCACCGCGCCGTTGCGGCTGTAGTACAAAACCAGGATGTCCGGCATGGCGGGATCTAAGGAGGCGGCGGGAAACAGCGGGAAACAGCGCGGGGTGAAGACGGATTGAATCCAGGATGAGCAGAAGTCTGTGCCCTGAAAGGCCGCCGAAAAAATGCCACGCGCAGCGCAACCGCAGAGAGCAAATGGTGCCAAGTATCAGAGCGAGCCGGGTATTATACGAAGCCCGCTCCCCCGCATTTTGCACCCTCATTTGAATCCTCCCGCCTGGCTCGCGCGTCTGCACGCGCATCGCGTTTACGGCGCGCCGCTGCGGCGTGCGCAGCGCCTGATCGCGCACGCCAATGAAGACGAGCTCGACCTGATCGCTGGCAATCTGACCTTCCTCACCTTGCTCTCGATTGTGCCCTTCATCACCATCGGCCTCGCGCTGTTTGCCGCGTTCCCGGTGTTTGGCGAATTCAAAAGCGCCATCGCCGACTACCTGCAAGACGGTTTTCTGCCGGACCAGGCGAGCGCGCTGGTGCTGACGCACATCGCCGACTTCGCCGCCAACGCCGCGCAGATGACGGCAGCCGGCATCGCCGTGCTCGGCCTCACCGCGCTGATGCTGATACAGACCATCGAGAAGAGTTTTAACCGCATCTGGCGCGTGCAGCAAGAGCGCTCGCTGCGGCGGCGCATACTCATGTACGTCAGCGCGCTGCTGCTCGGCCCGCTGTTGATCGGCGGCAGTCTGGCTGCCACTACTTTTCTGGTGTCAGCCTCGCTCGGATTTTTGCCCGCCATGATCTGGCTCGACAAACTGATCCTCAATTTGTTTGCCCCCGCCATGACCGCGCTCGCGTTCACGCTGCTGTTTCATGCCGTGCCCAATTGCAAAGTGCATTGGCGGCACGCGCTGGCGGGCGGTGTGCTCGCCGCCGCCGGGTTTGAACTGATGAAATTTTTGTTCGGCCTCTACATTAGCGAGTTCCCCTCGTACCAGATGATCTACGGCGCGTTCGCGGCAGTGCCGATTTTTCTGATCTGGATTTATTTGTCGTGGATCATCACACTGGCGGGGGCACTGGTGGTGGCCTCATTGCCCGCCTCATTGCCTGTCACGATGCCCGCCGCAGGCAACGACGCCACCACCACCATCAAGCAGGCAAACCATGCCGCATAATCCGGCCCCATGAAAAAGACTGCCGCGTCCCTCATTGGGTACCCCACCGGGTTTAACGCCAAACTCGCCGCCGCCTGGCCGCCAACGATTCGCTGCTCTGCGTCGGCATCGACCCCGACCTCAAGCGCTTCCCCAAACAATTCGCTGGCCGGTCCGATGCGATTCTCACATTCGGCAAGGCCATCGCCGATGCCACCGCCGATCTAGTGTGTGCGTTCAAACCGCAGATCGCTTACTTCCACGCCGAGCGCGCCGAAGACCAGTTGGAAGCGTTGATTGCCTACATGCGCGCGACCTATCCCAACGTGCCAGTGATCCTCGACGCCAAGCGCGGCGACGTCGGCTCCACCGCCGAGCAATACGCACGCGAAGCGTTCGAGCGCTATCAGGCCGACGCCGTCACCATCAGCCCGTTCCTCGGGCACGACTCGGTCACGCCCTACACCCAGTACGCCGACAAGGGCGTCATCATCTTGTGCCGCACCTCCAACCCGGGCGGCAGCGACCTGCAGTTTCTCGAACTCGACGGCCCGCATGGCCGCGAGCGCTTGTACCAGCGCATCGCCCGCGTAGTCGCCACCGAATGGAATGACAACAACAATTGCGCGCTGGTAGTGGGCGCGACCTTCCCCAACGAGTTGGCCGCCGTGCGCGGCATCGTCGGTGACATGCCGCTGCTAGTGCCGGGCATTGGCGCGCAGGGCGGCGACATCGAAGCCACCGTCAAAGCCGGGCGCTCGTCCAGCGGCACCGGGCTGATGATTAACTCATCGCGCGCGATTTTGTATGCATCGAGTGGTGAGGATTTTGCCCAAGCCGCGCGCCGTGTGGCAGAGGAGACGCGGGTGGCGATCAACCGGTTTCGTCAGGGGTGATGCTGCATTCGTGCGCGGAGTCTCCGCGGTTGAACGCGCCTACGCTCCCATTTGCCGCAGCGTTCCCCAATGAATAAATTGCCTCTGCGTTGCGGAGACAATTGACGCAGGCATTCTTCAAATCACCTGCTGACATCGAAGATGCACTGACACGCGGTCCAGCAGCCATTTTTGCGCCGCACTCACGCAAGCTGCAACTTGCAGTGCGGCACCATCATCGCAAAATCGCGGTCATTCGCCAGCAGCAGCGCGCCTTCGCGCACTGTGAGCCGCACAATCAGACAGTCCACCACGCTGCGGACGGTCACGCCGTTTCGGCGGCAGGTGCGATACAGCGCAGCCGCTTCATCCCAGTCGCCATCAACCGCAGTGATTCGGCGCAGTGCGTTGAGGTTGGACGTGATCTTGCGCAGTGCCGCATCCTCGCGCACACCGCTCAAAATTTCGAGGCGCACGATGTCGGGAACACCGATCTCTTGATCCGACAGGAGCGCCGTGTCGAGACGCTGCACATGCGGCAGCTCACGCCCGGCAAAGAAATCGATCCAGACCGAGCTATCAACCATCAGCATGCGTTAAGCGGGCTGATCCGGCGAGCGCGCTGTGCGCCACTGCGCAAGATCGCCCTCCCACGCCACTTTGCCGCGCATCGCTGCCAACTCGCGGCGCTTGAAGCGCTTCGCCAGTTCTTCGAGTGCCGTCATCACAGCGGCGCGCTTGGTGGGGAATGCGCCGAGAGTGATTACTTCCTCCAAGAGGGTATCGTCAAGGTCGAGGTGGGTTCTCATGGGAATTATTTTCCTCTAAAACGACACATAAAGTCAATAAAAATAGCCCATATAAATCTAATTATATGCACATAACATGCCAATAAATTTGCATTTACCCCGCCGGCCCGCGCGTGCTCATTGGCGATACTGCCGCTCAAGCCATCCACTGCGGCATCAGCCGCTGCGCATTGCCGCGCCCGATGAAGTTGAGGCCGCTTTGCGCGAAGCAGCAGCCGATTGTCTCCATAACCGGATTGACCGCGAATTTATCAAACGCTCAATGCCATCACACCAATCCAGCCTCAGCGCAATAACGCCCGTGTTTCAGTTACATTGCGCACTCCCTTCCATCACCCCACCCCTTATCCCATCATGAACGGCGCAGAAAGCCTGGTTCGCACCCTGATTGCGAGCGAAGTTGACGTTTGCTTCTCCAACCCCGGCACCTCCGAAATGCATTTCGTCGCGGCCCTCGATAAGGTGGAGGGCATGCGCTGCGTGCTCGGCCT
>JANOYK010000090.1:0-7779 GCA_031428855.1 Burkholderiales bacterium
GCATCCTCAACAAATACGGTTATCCGCCAGATTTGCAGGATGAGGCCACCCAAACCGTTCTGGCGCAGGCGGAGTTGCTGTCCGCATTGTGGGTAGAGGCATAGGCCGGAAACCGTTGGCACACAACGATTTCAATCACATGACAGGCCAAGAATGGCTTGTGCCAACGGTTTTGGCGTGGTGCCTTTTTTGAATTTCTGCCAGCTTGTGCGCTTTCAGGTCTGCAGGCCCCACGTGCGCAGCAGCTTGCGTTCACCACACACGGGGAGCAAAATAGCTGCTTGAAAAATAATTGTTCCCGGAAAATCACATGACTCTTACCCGGATGATCCCGTTTTTGCTCCCGCTGGTGCTGGCCTTGCTGGCGCTGCCCGCCCACGCGCAGGGCTTCAAGTTTCCGAACGAAGAAGATTCGCGCAAGGCGGCAGAGGCCGAGCGCCAGACCGAGCAGGCCAAGGTGGACGCAATGCTGGCGACGCCGTGCCGCGCCAAGATCAAGAACCAGAAGATCATGGTGCTGATCGGCGAGAACAAGAATGGCGCGGTGCAGGCCGGTCAAGCCGCGTTCAGCCCGCAGGTCGATGCCATCAATACGCGCTTGCAGGCGGCCGGGCTGAAAACGGCGACACAGGCGCAGATTCGCGCGCAGGTGGCGCAGGCCGAGATTGACGCCTATTTCAAGAACGATCCGGACGCGGCCATCAGCGCGTCCAAGCGCCTCGCGGCGCAATACATTCTCAAAGGTTTGATTACCACGCAGGCCGGGCGCAATCTTGCAGTCAATGTCAATCAGGTCAATATCAGCATGCATTTCACGCTTACCGGCTCCAATGGCAAGATGATTTCGCAGACCGAAGCGACGAACGCAAGCTATGCCGGCAGTGATACATCGGGCATGGCGCTTACGCTGATCCGCGAGCGCGCCGATGAAGTGGTGGCCCGGCTGTATAGTGATTATTGCCAGAAGGCTGGCGTGCGTTGAATTGCACTCCGGTTGATCATCCATTCCATCTGCCCGCCAAGAGGAACATCATGCATACACTTTCATTCAGTTTGACCCGCGTGGGCGGTGTGACCGGCGCAATCGATTCAACTGCGCATTTGACTGCGGTAAGCGTGTTGGCCACGCTGTTGACGCTATGTGCCACCGGTGCCGCCGCGCAACCCGTGTTCGGCAACCCGTCGCCGACGGCGGGCTCGTCCACCTCCGAAAAGGCCAATGCCGCAGCCGATTCGGCGGTGTACAAGGAAGTCGCGTACACCAACAAATCCAAGAAGGGGCCGGCGCTGGTGGTGATCCCGGGCGAGGTCAAGAGCAACAACGCCACGTTCGCGCAAAAATTCGGCCCCAACAACATCGCCGATTTTGGCGAGCTTGAGTTGTCGAACGCCAATTTCCCGGTGTTGGAGCGCAGCAATCTGGGCCCGCTGCTGCAGGAAGTGTCGCTCGCCTACAACCTGGGCGATGTCACTGCGGCGCGCAAGACCATGCAGATCGGCAAACTCAAGACCACGGAGTGGATTATCAAGTTCGACATCCTCAAGGCCGAGCAGATTGCGGAGCAGAAAAAGGGCTTCGATGGCCGCGCAATCGGCGGGCTGCTGGGTATGTTTGGCGGCGCCGGCGGTGCCGCCGCCGGCGCGGTAACGGGGTCGGTGCAAACCGCCGAAACCACCGGGGTCTGGATCATCGGCATGCGCTACAAGATCATGAATGCCAACACCACCGAGCAAGTAGCGCAAGGCTATAAGGAGTTGAAAATGGAAGTCGGCGCGACTGCGACTAGCGTGATGGGCGTCTCCGAAGGTGCCAAAGGCGGTGTCGGCCTCGACACCATGGTGCAGCGTCTGATCCAGACTGCGGTGTGGGATATCGACTCCAAATACAAGTAAGCGCGGTGCGCGGATGCGCACGCAGTCATTGAGCAGGCCTGCCACTGCTGCGGCGGCAACCAATGCCAACCACGGGCAATACACCGGCATCACACCAACAACCCCACCCTGACAACCTCCATGGCCACCCTCACCAAGCTGGGCAAATACCTGATCCGCCGTGAACTCGGCAAAGGCGCGATGGGCGTGGTGTATGAAGGGTTCGATCAACAGATCGAACGCACAGTGGCGATCAAGACCATCCTGCAGCAGCGGCTCGATTCATCCGAAGCCGCTGATGTGCTGGCGCGCTTCAAGCGTGAAGCCCAGGCCGCCGGACGGCTGAACCATCCGGGTGTGGTGGCGGTGTACGACTACGGCGAAGTGGTGGTGGAAGACGAAGACGCGACCCTGGTGCCGGGTGCTGCGCCACCATCCGAAAAGGTTGCCTACATCGCGATGGAATTTGTTAAGGGCCGCGAGCTGCGCGAGTATTTCGAGGGCAATCAGCGTTTTGGACTGGCGGATGTCGAGCGCATCATGGGCGAGATACTCGCTGCCCTCGGCCACGCCCATGCACACGGTGTGATCCACCGCGACATCAAGCCAGCCAATCTGATTGTGCTCGACAACGGCAAGATCAAGATTGCTGATTTCGGCATTGCACGGGTGGAAAAATCCGAACTCACGCAAGCGGGCACAGTGATGGGCACGCCGTCCTACATGTCGCCCGAGCAATTTCTGGGACAGCCGGTGGATGGCCGCAGCGACCTGTTCTCCTGCGGCGTGATCCTGTACCAGTTCCTGACCGGCGAGAAACCCTTTACCGGCACTACCAGCACCATCATGTACAAGGTGCTGCGCGAAGAGCCGCTGGCACCATCGGTCTTGAACCTGACGATCCCCGGCGCGTTTGATGCGGTGGTGAAAAAGGCGATGGCGAAAAGCCCGGATCAGCGCTATCAAACAGCGGGTGAATTTGCCGAGGCGATTCACGCGGCGGTGGTGAATCAGGGTACGGCGCAGGCGGCAAGTGCCACCAATGCGGCGCAGGACGTAACGCTGATGAATCCGGACCTGGCGTCGAAGGCTGGCGCTGTCGCTTCGGTCGCCGCAGTGCCGGCCGCCCCGGCGGCAGTGGCAGCAGCGCCAGCCGCCGCCGCACGCTCAAACAAGGGATTGATTGCCGCCGCAGCAGGTGTGTTGTTCGCGGCCGGCATCGGCGGCTATCTGGTACTCGGCAAAGACCGCACCGCTACGCCCGCCACCACGACCGCAGCAGCTGGGGCGACCGCAGGAGCCGGGGCGACCGCAGCAGCCGGGGCGACCGCAGCAGCCGGGGCCGCTCCCGCTGGCGGGTCAGCGTCAGGCGCAGCGCCCTCCCCCACCCCTGCTTCCGCACCAGCCTCCAGGCCGGCCTCCGCCGCCGCGGCACCCGCTGATCCGCCGCAGGAAGCGGGCAACATCATCATCAGCGCGCTCGGGCTGGCCGATCCGAAAGATCCACGCTTCAACGGCGACGCCAACGCGGCCCAGGCCGAAGCGCGCGCCGACGCGCAGCGGCAACTGGTCGAGAAAGTGGTGTCGCTCTACGTTGACCACCACTCGCTCAATAAAAATTACGCACTGGTCGAGCAAAAACTGCTGGCCCAGCCGGGCAGGTTCATCAAATCGGTATTGCACGAAGGCGCGCCGGCCGCCGGCAAGGATGGCTTGGTTGAATCGGAAACCCGCGCCGTGCTCAAGGTGCGTGACATTCAAAAGTCGCTCAATCAGTTGTCACGCAGCGAGCGGATCGACTTCATCCGCAACAATGGTGACCCGAAAGTGTCGATCCAGATGACGGTGGCCAATGCCGACACCGCTCAAATACTGGCCCCGGCGCGCTCGCAACTGGCCGAGAACGTCGTCAAGGAACGCATCAAGTCGTTCGGTTTCCGGGTTTGGGCCAATGAGGGTGAAACCAAAACCGCAGCGGCGGCCAAGGGGGCCGACTTTCATATCGCAGGCGAAGCCAAAGTCAAGCTGCTGTCGGCCAGGCTGGCTGCCTCCGGCCTCACCGTGACCAAAACGGTGTTGACCTCATGGACAGTGAAGGCGATTGATAAGGCGAGCGGTGAAGAAATATATCTGAACACCGTGATGCCGAAAGGGCAAAGCTGGGCCACCGAAGACCTGGCCTTAGCCGACATTGGCAAACAGATGGGCGATGAATTTTCCAAAAACTTTTTCTTGCAGCACTTTAATTTCGGTGTGCGCCCGGTGACGCTCGACATCACCGGCCTGCCCGATGCGGCCACTGCCAAACTGATCCTGCGCGAGTTGCGCAGCGTGCGGCAGGTGCTCGATGCGCGCTTGCTGGCCGAGTCCGGCAAATATGAACTGCAATTGCCCGAGGGGCGCGCCCTCGAAGTAGTGCAAGAGGCCATCATCAAGCCACTCAACGCCAAGCTCGGCCAGACCTGCCTCACCCTGGCATCGTCGAACGAGAGCCAGATCAGCGTCAGTTTCGCCAAGGCCTGCACCGAGGCTGCGGTGCGCGGCAAACTGGAGACAGTGCCGCCGGCCGGCCTGCTTGGCGCCCCGGCTTCGCGCGGCGCGCCGCTGCTCAAAGGGGTCTCGTTCAAGACCTGATGCGGCGCAGGATGGAGCACCCGATGCAGCGCCTGAGGCAGCGCATGAGGCAGCCCCTGATGCAGCACCAGCTTCAGCACCTGAGGCAGCTCCCGATGCAGCACCTGAGGCAGCACCCGATGCAGCACCTGAGGCAGCACCCGATGCAGCACCTGAGGCAGCACCTGAGGCAGCGGCGTCACCGCGCCGCCATGCGGGCAAACAGCCCATGACGGCAAACGCTACCGTGTCGTCGTCAGACAGGGCAACGCTGCGGCCAAACGCGATGCGCCCGCTGCCGCGCAGCATGGTCTCTTCGCGCCGCAGCGCAACTTCTTCCGCGCCGGCAAAGGCGACATAGGTGCCGTTGGAGCTTTGGTCGATCAAAATGAATTTGTCGCCGCGCCGCTCGATGCGCGCGTGCTGACGTGACGCCATCCGGTCCGCCACCACCATCTCGCACGCGGCATCACGCCCGAGCACGATACCGGCGCGGGCCTGATCGAGCAGCAATACGGTGGCGCCAAGTTGCAGGCGCAGGCTGATCTGCCGCACTGAGGCGATGGCCGACGGCGCTGCCATTGTGGTGAGCTCTTCGCCACCCTGCCAGATCACTTCGCACACGGCCACGTCGTCGCCCTTGCCCTTGACTGCCAGTGATGCAATCGGCCGGGTCGAGGCGCGCAGCATCGGCGAGAGCTGATCGACCGTAGCCTGGGTGGTGATGATCTGCATCGCCTTGGCCAGGCCGGCCATGCGCGCAGCCAGATTGACGCTATCGCCAAACACGTCGCCGTTTTCTTCGATCACCGGCCCGGCGTGAAAGCCGGCGCGGATCGCGCGCTTGACACCGGACACGGCCGGCAGCGCCGATATTTTGAGTTGCATGTCGGTCACCGCGAGACAGCCGGC
This sequence comes from Burkholderiales bacterium, assembly GCA_031428855.1. Lineage (GTDB taxonomy): Bacteria > Pseudomonadota > Gammaproteobacteria > Burkholderiales > JAEUOS01 > CANJDH01. The sequence goes on from JANOYK010000090.1 coordinate 5,398, forward strand.
ATCGGCGTTCGGCAACACGCACATCACCTCGTCGCCGATGGTTTTAATCACGCGCCCGCCATACTGCGCCACCACGCCGCGCATCACGGCAATGCACTCATCGACCATTTTTTTGGCCTGGGTGTCGCCGAGTGTGTCGTAGAGCTTGGTGCTGCCAGCGATGTCGGCAAACAGCACCGCCATGCTGGCAGAGGGCGCTGTAGACGCTGCCACTGACGGCGATGATGGATTGCGCACGGTCGGTTCAGACGGGGGAAGCATGGCGTGACTCGGTTGACGGGGTGTGGCGGAGTGTGTGCGGCGTCTGGCTGACTGTCAATTGTCCCGGACTGCTCCGCGTGACGATTTCTGGCAATTGCTTATAGTTTGCACTCGCGCCACAGGCCAAGCTTTTCCTGCGCGGCACGATCCGAGAATCCAAACAAAATGGTGTGATCCTTGACGTGATGCGAATGCGCCGTCCAGCCCGGCACCACGAAGGTGTCATTGGCTTTCCACTTGATGGTGGTGACGCTACCGCCGGCTGAAGTGATGCGCGTTTCGCCACTGCCTTCCTTGCAGACGAAGCCCAAGCCATCGGTGCATTGCCACGGCTGCGTGTTGAAATTTTGCGGCAGCCATTGCATCCAGGTGGCGATGGTCGGCATGGCCCAGCCGCCATCGACCGGATTGACATAGCGCAGCTTGAAGCCGTGGTGCGGATCGGGTGCGCCGCTGCGCGAGAGGCGATGGAGCGCGTCGCGGGTGCGCTCATACGGGTAGTTGAACACCGGCGAGGTGAGCGGGCTGCCGGTGCTGGCGGCGCTGTAGCCATCCGGCATGAGACCTGAGCCATAGCGCGCCAGCGCATCGCCCTCGGGGCGCGTAACCGGAAAGCGCGTCTCTTTCCACTCCTCGCGAAACTGGCCGCGAAAGTGCGCGACGATCGAGAGGTCAAGCACATCGAGCCAGATCATCGGTTGATCGGTTTCGTTGCCGTGGTCGTGCCAGGTCCAGGCCGGGGTGATGACAAAATCGCCCGGCTTCATCGTCGTCTTCTCGCCATGCACCGCCGTGTAGGCACCCTCGCCTTCGAGCACATAGCGCAGCGCCGATTGCGAATGGCGGTGTGCCGGGGCCACTTCACCCGGCATGATTAATTGCCAGCCGCCGTAGAGCACATCGGTGATGAGCGATTTGCCGCGCAGTGTGGGGTTCTCCAGCACCAGCACGCGGCGCTCGGCTTCTTCAGCGGTCAACAGGCCGCCGGATTCGAGCACGTATTGTTTGAGCGCGTCGAAATCCCACACATACGGCACCATGGCCGGCTTGGGGGCGTCGGGCACGATGCCCTTGAGCACTTCCCACAGCGGGGCGAGGTTGTGCGGGTTGATGCGGCCATAAAAATCCTGGCGCTCCTGCGCGTTGCGCACTACTTCACCACTTTTCATTTCCATCATGCACCTCCGAATCTGCTTGCTGGTTCTGGTTCGCGCCCAAGGGCGCTGCTGCTGTCTTTCGACAAATCGTAGTGAGTTCCAGTTCGCGCCCGAGGGCGCTCCACCATTGTCATTCGACCCATTCAGTTGGGTGTCATTCTCACCGGTCCCGCCGCCCTACTCTGCGTCGGGTTGACTCTGCCAGCCCGCTTGTCTGAACGCCTCCAGTTTTTCACACTCGCCCCAAATCCGCATCACCGTGGGCACGTGGTCAACATTGCAATGGAAGCGCTGGCCGTTGGCAATCTGCGGCACCAGGCAGCAATCGGCCATGCCGGGGGTGTCACCGTGGCAAAACTTGCCGGTCTGCGCGCCGGACTCACCAGTAGTCAGCATTGCCTCCAGTTTGGCCAAACCATCTTCCACCCAATGGCGGTACCAGGTGTTTTTCTGGTCTTCAGTGACCTTGAGCGTGCCGCTCAGGTACTTGAGCACGCGCAAGTTGTTGACCGGGTGAATTTCGCACGCAATCAGCAGCGACAGCGCAAGCACGCGGGCGCGCGCCAGCGGCGTGGCCGGCAGCATCGGCACCGCAGGGTGGGTCTCGTCGAGATATTCAATGATGGCGAGCGACTGCGTGAGCAAATGGCCGTCATCGATCAACGCTGGCACCAGCTTGGCCGGGTTGACCGCGCCGTAGGCGGCCTCGTTGTGTTTGCCGGTGGGCATGTGGATCAACGCAGGCTCATAGGGCAGGCCCTTGAGGTTCATGGCGATGCGCACGCGGTAGCTGGCGGAGGAGCGGAAGTAGGTGTAGAGCTTCATCGAGTGTCGCAGGATGGAAAGGGGGAAAGAAGTGTAGCGCCAATCAGAGGGGCGGCAGGGGTATGCGCGTCAGGGGTACGCGCGTCCACCGTGCGCGCGTCACCGCGTACCGCTTCAATGGCGTGGTGGCGGCAATCAC
>JANOYK010000091.1:0-5603 GCA_031428855.1 Burkholderiales bacterium
ACCGAGTTCGTCAAAATTTACGGTGCCAAGGGTCTCGCCTACATCAAGATCAACGATGTCACGCAACTCAATGAAACCGGCCTGCAATCACCGATTGTCAAAAACCTCTCGCCCGAGTCGCTCAAAGCGATTGTCGAGCGCACCGGTGCCAAGAACGGCGACATCGTGTTCTTCGGCGCGGACAAAGCCAAGATCGTCAACGACGCCATCGGCGCGCTGCGCGTCAAGATCGGCCATGAGAAAAAGCATCTCTCCGGCGACAAGTGGCGGCCGCTGTGGGTGGTCGATTTCCCGATGTTCGAATACGACGGCGAGGCCAAGCGCTGGAACGCGATGCATCACCCCTTCACCAGTCCGAAGGATGGCCACGACGAGTATCTCGACAGCGACCCCGGCCGCGCGATTGCCAAAGCCTACGACCTGGTGTAGAACGGCTGGGAAATGGGCGGCGGCTCGGTGCGGATTCACCGTGAAGCAGTGCAAAGCAAAGTGTTCCGCGCGCTCAACATCGGCGCAGACGAAGCCAAACTCAAATTCGGCTTCCTGCTCGACGCGCTGCAATACGGCGCGCCGCCGCACGGCGGCATCGCCTTCGGTCTCGACCGCATCGTCACCATGATGACCGGTGCCGAATCGATCCGCGACGTGATCGCCTTCCCCAAAACCCAGCGCGCCCAATGCCTGCTCACCCAAGCGCCGTCGGAAGTGGACGAGAAGCAATTGCGCGAACTGCATATCCGCCTGCGCAACACTCAACTGGCGTAAGCTATTGGTCTGAACACGGACTATCCGGTTCGTGTCAGCCAAACTTGCGGGTTAGCGCGGCAAGCGCGGGAAGCGGGAGGTGACTGTGCCAGCCTACATATTCGCCGATCTGCGCATCATCAACCGCCCGCGCTACGAGGAATACCGGCTGGCGGTGCGTGACGCGATCCGCGGTCATGGCGGACGCCACGTGGTGCGCACCAGCAAGGTGGAGGTGATTGAGGGCGGCTGGGCACCGCCGCGTCTGGTGGTGCTTGAATTTCCCACACTGCACGCCGCTGACGCTTTTTATCAGTCGGCCGACTACCAGCGCGCGCGGCAATTGCGCGCCAATGCCGCGATGGCGGACATGGTGCTCGCCGAGGGCATCGCGCCGGCCTCCGCCCCCCAACCCGGCCAGAGACGTTTTTACGCCATTGCAGATACGCGCATCATCAACCGCGCCAATTTCGTGCAGTACGGCACGGCAGTTCACACTGCAGTAAAAAAGTACCAAGGCAGGTATCTTGCTCTGACCGAGAGCGTCAAACTGCTTGAAGGCAACTGGGAGCCGCAATTGCTGATGCTGCTCGAATTTGCCTCTGAGGCCGCAGCGCGTGCGGCTTATGCTGAGGTGCGCGATGGTGAAGCGCGCAAACTCGGGGTGAACTCGGCCATGATCGACATGGTGCTGGTTCACGGCGTCGCTGCCGAAAGCGAAGAGAACAGCACGTTTTTGTGACGGTATTCAAAATCCCAGTGTCGGTGCTGGTCGTGATCCACACCCCCGATTTGCAGGTGCTGGTGCTGGAGCGTGCCAACGCGCCCGGCTTCTGGCAAAGCGTGACTGGCAGTCTGGATGTGGCAGACGAGCCGCTGCGCGACACAGCGATTCGTGAAGTGCGTGAGGAAACCGGCATTGATGCCACTTCGCCCGGCCACCATCTGGCCGACTGGCATTACACCAACCGCTTCGAGATTTACAAACGCTGGGTCAGCCGCTATGGCCCCGGCGTGACGCACAATACCGAGCATGTGTGGGGGCTGACGATTCCGGCGCCGGTGGCACCGGTGTTGACCGAACATTTGGCTTACGAGTGGCTGCCATGGCGCGATGCGGCGGACAAATGTTTTTCCTGGAGCAATGCCGAGGCAATCCGGCAATTGCCCGAGCGCCTGCGCCAGTGAAGGCGCGTGTCAAAGTTTGGGTGGCGGCGCGCTTGAAAGCTGGCTTGAGGGCCGGCTTAGCGGTTTGCTCCAAGGCTTGCTCTGCGACTTGCTTGAGGGCTGCCGTGAGGGCGTGTCTGACAGCATCGCTGGCACGCGCTGCGGCGCTGGTGCGCAGCGCTGGCAAGGGCCTTGCCGCTGGTGCAACCGGTGCTGCTGGTGCCGCTGGTGCCGCCAGTGCCGCTGCCGCCCAGAGCGTCATCGGTGCCGTCTTGATTGTCTGTGCCATCTGCACTGCCGCGCCTGCGGCAGCGCAAACCCTCGCGTTTGACCTGGACGAACTGACCGGCCCGGACTGGTCGGCCAAAAATGTGCGGGTGGCGCTGACCGCTGGCGGCAGCGCTTCGTTGACGGCGGGTGCCGTCAATGCCCTTGGCCAGAGCTTCAAGGATGTCACGGTCGCGTGTGAGCGTTTCGTGATTGACCGCGCGCAGATGCGCTGCGAAGGCGGACGCCTGCAAGCCGGGCGTGACGCGGCGGCAGGCGCAGCGCCTGCGTGGCGGGCTGACTTCACCTATGAGCCGCGCAGCAAGCGCCTGCACCTGACGCTGATGCCCACGCCCAAAGAGCGCTGGACGCTGGAACTGGCCGGCAATGAAACGCGCCTGCATCTGGAAGCGGCGGACCTGGCGCGCATCACGCCGTTGCTGGCCCCGCGCCAGGGCAGCGGCATCATGCCGGCGGCCGGGCAGGTCAGCGGCGAGATCCGCTATGCGCTCGCGCGGGTTGTGGCAAACCTGACATTCAGCGGCGCCGGCTTTGCCGATGCGGCGGGCCTGCATGCCGGCGAAAAATTGACAGGCAGTCTGGCGTTTGACGCTGTGCGCAACGACGGCGGCTGGGACTGGAGCGGCAGAGTGGCCTGGGACGAGGGCGCAGTGTTTTGGGATCCGGTCTACATCGCCAGCGGCGGCCACCGGCTCGATCTGCGCGGACGGCGTGACGATGCACAGATTGACGTGCAGGCTGCCACGCTCGACTGGCGCGGACTGGGGCGGCTGACTGGCCGCTTCGCGTGGAACCGCGCAGTCGGCAGACTGCAGCGCTATGCGATTGATGGCAGCGGCCTCACGCTGGCGGGGCTGCGCGACTTTGTGCCGCAGGCCTGGGCCGAGCAAAATCAATTGACTGACCTGCGTCTGTCCGGACAGGCGGATGTACAACTCGCAGGCGGCGCAGGCGGGGTAGAGCGCGCGGCCCTGCAATTGCGTGACGCCGGCATCGGCGCGCCGCAACGCGCGCTCGCGCTTGACAAACTCAACACGGATTTTCGCTATGCTGCCAGCGGCAGCGCGCCGTTCAGTCTGTCTTTGCAAGCGCTGCGCATCCGTGATCTGACCCTCGGCCCGGTCGAGACGCAAGGCGAGATGCGCGATGGCCGCTTGACCATCCCCAATCTGCTGATCCCGGTGCTCGGCGGCGTATTGGCGCTGGCCGAGATTGACGTTGGCAAGGACGCCGCGCAACTGCAAGGCGCACTCACGGCGGTGCCAATGGAACAGCTCACCACGGCGCTGGGCTGGCATCCGCTCGGCGGCGAACTCTCGTTCGTGTTACCGCGTGTTACCTATCGCCAGTCAACACTATCGATGGAGGGCGCGTTGTTATTCAAAGTGTTCGGCGGTGATGCGCAGGTAGACGGCATCCGGCTCGACGACCCGTTTGGCCGCACCCCGCGCCTGAGCGCTGGCCTGCATCTGAAACGCCTCAATCTGGAAGAAATGACGCGCGCGGTGAAATTCGGCAACATCACCGGCTATCTTGATGTGGACGTGGATGATCTGGTGATGGAAAACTGGCAGCCCCTCTCGATGAACGCGAAGGTGCTCACCAGCGCTGGCGACTTCAGAAAGCGCATCAGCCAGGGCGCAGTGCAAAACATTTCGTCCATCGGCGGGGCCGGCGCGGGCGCGGCGATCCAGCGCAGCTTCCTGCGTTTTTTCGACACCTTCGGCTACGACAAGATCGGCATCTCGTGCAAGTTGCGCAACGGCATTTGTGAAATGGGCGGGGCCGATACCGCCAGCGGCGGCTACACCCTCATCAAGGGCGGCGGCCTGCCGGCAGTAAATGTGGTTGGTTACAATCGATTCGTCGGCTGGCAGGAGTTGCTTGAACGGATCAAGGCAGTGATTGACGGCAACTCCAAACCCATCGTTCAATAATTCAACGGGACAGCACATGCAAATGCACACGTCAATGCCAACGGCAGTGTCAATAGGCAAAACGACGCCAACGTCAATGCCAACCGGCAAAACAAGGCGCGCCGTCCTGACCGCGCTGCTGGCCGGCTGCGTGAGTGCAAGCTGCGTCACCATCAACATTTATTTTCCCGCCGCCGCCGCCGAAAAGGCCGCCGACCGCATCATCGACGAGATCTACCAGTTGCGCAAAGATGGCCCAGCGCCCGCTGCCACACCAGCCGACACCCCCGCCGCCAAACCGGCCCAACCTCAGTCAACCCCTCAGTCAACCCCAGTGAGTCCGCGATGAAAAAATTTCTTTTTTGCATTCTCGGTATCGGCCTGACGCTGTTCGCGCCGCTCGCGCTGGCGCAAGCCAATCTCGAAATCAACACCCCCGCGATCAACAATCTCAAAAGCGCCATGAGCGCACGCCACGCCCAACTTAGCCCGCATTACGGCAGCGGTGCCGTCGGCATCACGCGCGATGGCAATCTCGCGGTGCGCGACGCCAACGCAGTGCCGCTGCCGCAGCGCGCCCAGGTCACGGGGCTCACCAACGCCGAAAACACCGACCGCAGCGCGCTCTACAAGGAAATTGCGCGCGCCAACGGCAAGCCGGAGTGGGAAGGTGAGATTCGCAATACCTTCGCGCAGCGCTGGATCGAAAAGGCCGCGCCCGGCTGGTATGTGCAAAATGCGCAGGGGCAGTGGGTGAAAAAGTAGCGTGCAACCGGGGCCATGACATGAGCGACGCACCAGTGGCCCTGCCGGCCGGCCGCACCCCGATTCTCTCGGTGGTGCCAATGCCGTCCGACTCCAACCAGCACGGTGATATTTTCGGCGGCTGGCTGATGAGCCAGGTTGACATCGCCGGCGGCGTCACTGCGGCGCGGCGCGCGCGCGGCCGTGTGGCCACCGTTGCGGTCAACTCGTTCACCTTCAAGCAGCCAGTGCTGATCGGCGATGTCGTGCTGTTCTTTGCCGACGTGGTGCGGGTCGGCCGCACCTCGATCACGGTCGATGTGGTGGTCTACGCGCAGCGCAATCCTGAAGTGCTCGAAACCGTCAAGATCACCGAAGCCACCCTGACCTATGTTGCGACCGATCTAGCGCGCCGCCCGCGCGTGGTGCCGCCGGAGGCGGGATGACTGCCCGGCAGGCGAGTGCGTCCGGAGCTGGGCTGGCCGGTTCCGCATCTTCTGTGCTTGCTAGCGCGACTGCCGATGTGCCTTCCGCTGTGTCTTGCACCGAACCCTCCACTCAGGCCTATCGTGTGAGAGCCGCTCCCACCAACGGTTTCCAGGAATACGCTATCTGATGGACAAATCGATTCAGGACCGTTTCATCGCCGAGGTGGTGCCGCGCCTGCACAAGCAATGGCGCGCCGGCAGCTGGATCGGCTGCGTATTCCGCGCCGTCAGCCAGAGCGACAAGCTGCACGCGCAT
>JANOYK010000092.1:0-7305 GCA_031428855.1 Burkholderiales bacterium
GGATCGAGCCGCCGCCCGCCGCCACGGTATGGATGCTCATCATCGGCGCGCGCATGCGCACGCCGGCCACCTGGGTCTCAAAAGCACGTTCGTATTCACCCGCGTAGTGCGACACATCGGTCGAGGTGCCGCCCATGTCAAAACCAATCACCTTGTCGAAGCCCGCGCCTTTGGCGGTCTGCACCATGCCGACAATGCCGCCGGCCGGGCCCGAGAGAATCGAATCCTTACCTTTGAACAACCCGGCCGAGGTGAGGCCGCCGGACGACTGCATGAACATCAGGCGCGCGCCGTCAAGCTCGGCGGCCACCTGATTCACATAGCGCCCGAGGATCGGTGAGAGATAGGCATCGACCACGGTGGTATCGCCGCGCGAGACGAGCTTCATCAGCGGCGAGACTTCATGCGATACCGACACCTGCGTGAAGCCAATCGCGCGCGCCATCGTCGCGACTATTTTTTCGTGATCGTAGAAACGGTAGCCGTGCATGAAGACGATGGCAATCGCCCGGAACCCCTTGTCCCATGCGGCCTTCAGGGCTGCATGCGTCTTATCGGCATCAAGCAGCAGCACCATCTCACCCTGCGCGCCGACGCGCTCATCGACTTCCACCACTTCGCTGTAGAGCAACTCTGGCAACACAATGTGGCGGTCAAAAATGCGCGGACGGTTTTGATAGCCAATGCGCAACTGATCGCGAAAGCCCTTGGTGATGAACAGCACCGTGCGGTCACCCTTGCGCTCGAGCAGCGCATTGGTGGCCACCGTGGTGCCCATCTTCACGGCCTCGATCAACTCGCCGGGGATGCGCTCGCCTTTTTTGAGACCGAGAAAATGGCGAATGCCTGCCAAGGCCGCATCCTTGTATTGCTCGGGATTTTCCGACAGCAGTTTGTGCGTTTTAAGCGTGCCGTCGGGCGCGCGCGCGACCAGATCGGTGAAGGTGCCGCCGCGGTCGATCCAGAATTGCCAGCGGGATGCCTGCGGGGAAACCTGCGCGGGTGAAGAAAGAGTCATCATGAAAGGAACAGCGGAAACGAATTAACGGGAAACCGACACCAGCCAGAGCGCAATCGCCGGGAACAGCATCAGCAGCACGATGGCCAGCACATAAACCGCGATGAAGGGCATCACGCCGCGAAACACATCGGTGATCGAACCCTTGGTGCCGCGCATGCCCTGCAGCACATATAACACGGTGCCGTCGGGCGGGCTGATCAGGGCGATCTCGACCAGCATGGTGACGATCACGCCGAACCAGATCGGGTCGTAGCCGAGCGCCTTGACCACTGGGAAGATCACCGGGATGGTCGTGACGATCATCGAGAAGCCTTCCATGAAGGTGCCGAGCGCGAGGTAAAAGCCGACGATCAGCGCCATGATCACCCAGGGCGGCACCGGCAGGCCGGCCACCGCCTTCGAGAGCGCCTGCGGCACACCCAGCGCCCCGAACACGTAGTTGAGCAGGTAGGCGCCGCACAGGATCAGGCCGATGAAGGCGGTGGTGCGTGCCGTCGCTTCGGCCGATTCGTGCAGCATGCGCCACGACAGCCTGCGTGCGCACGCCGCCGCGACGATCGAGGCGACCACGCCGAGTGCAGCCGATTCGGTCGGCGTGGCCAGGCCCGAGTAAATCGTGCCGAGCACCACCAGAATCAGGATCAGGGTCGGCACCAGGCCGGCAAGCCCGCGCAGCTTTTCCATCAACGGAATCGCCGGCGGCTTGGGCAAGGGGTTGCGTACACCATGCCAGAAAATCACCAGCGTGAACAGCAGCACCACCAGCAGGCTCGGGCCGATGGCGGCGATGTAAAGGGCGCCGACCGAGGTTTCGGTGATCAGGCCATAGACGATGAAGGTGATGCCCGGCGGGATCAGGTTGCCGAGCGCCCCGCCGGCCGCGAGGGACCCCAACACCATCGGCTGCGAATACGCGGTCTGGCGGAAATACGGCAGCGCCACCGCGCCCATGGTGGCGGCGGTGGCCACGCTGGAGCCGGAAATCGCCGAGAACACGCTCGACGCCGCGATGTTGGTATGCAGCAGCCCGCCCGGCACGCGCGACAACCATTGACTGAGCGATTTGTAGAGGCGGTCCGACAGCCCGGCGCGCAACATGATCTCGCCCATCAGCAGGAACAGCGGCACCGCGACCAGCACAAAATTGGTGGTCGGCCCCCACACCATCTGGCCGATGAAGTTCCAGAATGGGCGATCCGAAAACGCGAAGCCGGCGATGATGCCAAGGATGCCGAGCGCCGCCGCGATGTAGATACCGGCACCGAAGAACAGGCAGAACAATGCCAGCAACACCGCGATCGGGCCGACCGGCAGCGCTGCCATGTCGGCGCCGCCGAACAGCGCCGCGGCCGCAGCGACGAGCAGCAGGACGGCGAGAAAAATGACCGCAATCATGGCGACGCTTTGGCGGTCGCGCCGGCCGGGGCGATGCCCAGCACCTGCAGGGTCTGGTCCGCTTCCTCAAGGTAGCTCTTCGGGCCGGTGAGATACTCGATGGCGTCAATGTCCCGGGTCGGCAGCAGCAGGGCCACTTCGAGCACACGCAGGGTGGTCATCAGGCCGAACACGCCGAGCCCGAACAGCCACAGCCCCTGCGGAATGATCAGCGGCGTCCGCAGCAGGCTGTTGTCGGTAGCCTTGAATTCCCACGATTCAAAGGTGGTGTGCCAGGCGCCGTACACCAGAAAGCCGGCAAACACCGCCAGCAGCGCCAGCGCCAGAAAGTGCAGATAGGCTTTGGGCCCCGCCGGAAAGCGCTGGATCAGCACGTCGATGCGCACATGGGCGCGCGCTTCGAGCGCGGAGGCCAGCCCCCAGGCGATGCCGACGCCGAGCATATAGCCCGACAACTCGGTGGTGGACTGCGAGGAAAAACCGAGAAACTTGCGCGCCAGCACGTCCAGCGTGATGAACAACGCACAGGCCATGAACAGCCAGCCGGCACAGGCGCCCATCAGGCGCGCCAGTTTGTCGATCTGCCGGTTGATGCCGGACACCAGCCGCAGAGCCGCTCCAGGCGCGGCTCTGAGGGCCTCGGTCGTCTTGGCCGGATCAGCCGCCACTGTATTTGATGCCGGAAATCGGCGCGATCACCTGGTTGTAGATCTCGCCGCATTTGGCGCCGCAACGCTTGACCCAACTGGGCAGCACCACTTTGGCGAGCGCTTCGCGCAGGCGCGCCTTGTCGGCGTCGGTGGCCCTGACCTGCACCATCGGTCTGGTTTTCACCAGCGTGTGGATCTTGCACGCCGCCGCATTGCCGGTGTTGCAGTCGATGCCGTCCTGGCTGACTTCGGCGCCGAGCTTCCATTGCGCGTCCTGCACCTGCTTCATCTGCGCCTCGATGAAATTGCGCACCTGCGGATCGAGCTTGTTCCACCAGGCGAGGTTGACGAAATAGCCCGACACCGACCACGAGGTGGCGAGCGTGTAGAGATGGCTGGTCACCTCGTACCACTTGACGCCGTTGCCGCTGCCGGTGCCGGTGATGGCGCAATCGACTGTGCCGCGCTCGAGCGCGGTGTAGACCTCGCCGAAGGCGATCGCGGTGGGCTGCGCGCCGAACGCGTTCATCAGGTCGCCTTGCGCCGGGCCGTTGGTGCGCACCTTCAGGCCCTTGAGGTCGGCCAGGCCGGCAATCGGTTTCTTGCAGAAGAACACCTGGGCCGGGAACGGATAGGTGGCGATCAGCTTGACGCCGAGGCGCTCGAGTTCCTGGTTGGCGATCGGCAGCACGGCATCAGCCACCTTGTGCGCCTGGTCCAGTTCGGGATTGAGGCCCGATAGGTCGATGCCGTCGAGGATCGGCACGTCGCCCGACACGGTGGTGAGCGGCGCGGCGCCGATGTCGACCTGGCCCGAGCGCACCAGGCGGATCACTTCGGGCCCCTGCACGTTCATCTCCGGCCAGCTCTTGAGGTTGAATTCGACGCGGCCGCCACTGGCCTTGGACGCGCCATCGCGCAGGATCGGCACATCAACGCGGGTGTACTGCGGCACCGTGGGCGCCACTTGGGTGACCGCCGAGACCGTCACCTTCGGGCCGGCCGGCAAGCCTTGGGCCAGCGCAACGGTGGTGATTGTGGCAAGTGCCAACGTCAACAGGGAATGCTTCAGCATCGGTTTCATCATCAACTTCTCCTCTAAAGGGTGGTTCAGGAACTGCTCAAATCCGCATTCCGCAAGTCGGTAATCAGCATGCAACCGGGCTTGTGGGTGACGGCAAAGGAAGGCCTGGCGGCGCGAATCGCCGACTGTGGTGTCACGCCGCAGGCCCAGAACACGGGTACTTCGCCGGTTTTGATCTCGACCGCGTCGCCAAAGTCGGGCTTGCCGATGTCGGTGATGCCGATCGCCGCCGGGTCGCCAAAGTGCACCGGTGCGCCATGCACGGTGGGAAAGCGCGAGGTGATCTGGATCGAGCGGATCGCATCGGCAGGTTTCATCGGCCGCATCGACACCACCATCGGGCCGCCGAACGGCCCGGCCGGCGTGGTCGCAATGTTGGTGCGCCACATCGCCACGTTGCGCCCCTGCTCGATATGGCGCAGCGCAATGCCGGCCTCAAGCAAGGCCGCTTCGAACGAAAACGAGCAGCCGATCACGAACGTCACCAGGTCGTCGCGCCACACCCGGTTGAGGTTGTCGAGGTCACGCACGTATTGGCCATCCTTCCACAGCACATAACCGGGCACGTCGGTGCGAATGTCAAGGTCGCCGCCGAGGGCCGGCAGATGCGCGGCACCGGCATCCGACACCGCAACCAATGGACACGGGCGGGGATTGCGCTGGCAATAGAGCAAAAAGTCGCCCGCGTATTCGCGTGGCAGGATCGCAAGATTGGCCTGCACGTGGCCCGGCGCCAGATTCGACGTGGGGCCGCGATGGCGTCCGCTGCGAATCGCCGCACGGGCAGCGGCAGCGGCGCGAATGTCGGGAGCGTTCATGGCGGTCAGTGGCAGCGGCCGGGTTCGATTGCAGGGGTCATCAAGCGGAGAATGAAAAGGGAGCGGCAAACAAGCAGTCGTGTATATTTTGCTGCACATTGTTGTTTCGGGTTGGCTTGGAGGCAAACCAATCATTTCTATCGCGGCCCGGCAACTTTTATTGATCATGAATTTGCGCTTCGTCGAAGCCGTCGTCCGGGTGGCGCGCTTGCACAGCTTCAAGGCCGCCGCCGAGCCAATGTACACGACCTGGGAAGAAATCTCCACTCGTCCCGCCACCCGGCCGCCGCTGGCGATCCGGACGGAACTGGCCACCGGTGCGTTGCGCGTGCCCGATGGCGACCTGCCCCTGACACCCTTGCCGATTGTGGTGAGCACCCAGGCCGGCCGCACCTCACCGGTCACCGAAGACTTTGCACAGATGGCGCTCGAAGCGTGTGGCGATTTCATGCAGGCGTGTCGGGATTACACTGTGCCGCCCTCCACCACTGCGCCTGCGGGTGCGTCACTACGGAGCACCGCTTGACCGAATATGACCTGACCATCCGCAACGGCACCGTCGTCAATGCCGATGCCACGATGCGCGCCGACATCGGCGTGCGCGCCGGCAAGATCGCCGCCATCGCCGACAAACTACCCGCCGGTGCGCGCGACATCGACGCCGCCGGCCACTACGTGCTGCCGGGCGGCATCGACAGCCACTGCCATGTCGAGCAGCTCTCCGCCAGCGGCATGATGACGGCGGACGATTTTTACTCGGCTACGGTATCGGCCGCGTTTGGCGGCACCACCACCATCATCCCGTTCGCCGCCCAGCACCGCGGCATGTCGCTGCCCAAGGTGGTGGCTGATTACCACGCCTGCGCCGGCCCCAAGGCGGTGATCGACTACGGCTTTCACCTGATCGTCTCGGACCCGACTGAGCAAGCGCTCAAGCACGACCTGCCCGACCTGATCCGCAAAGGCTACAGCTCGTTCAAGGTCTACATGACTTACGACAAGCTGAAAATCGACGACTACGCCATGCTCGACGTGCTCGACACCGCCGGTCGCTGCGGCGCGCTGGTGATGGTGCATGCCGAGAACAACGACATCATCAAATGGGTGGCGCAACGGCTGCTGGCCAACGGTCACGGCGCGCCGAAGTTTCACGCCATCGCCCATGACCCGCTGGCCGAGAGCGAGGCCACGCATCGCGTGATTTCACTCTCGCGCCTGATCGATGTGCCGATCCTGATCGTGCATGTGTCGGGTATCGAAGCGGTGCGCACCATCCGCGCCGCGCAAACCCTGGGTGCGCGCGTGTTTGGCGAAACCTGCCCGCAATACCTGTTCCTCACTGCTTCTGATATCGACCAGCCGGGACTGGAGGGCGCGAAGTTTTGTTGCAGCCCGCCGCCGCGCGATGCCGCTTCGCAAGAAGCGGTTTGGGAGGGTCTTGCCAATGGCACCTTCCAGGTCTATTCATCCGACCATGCGCCGTACCGATTTGACGAAAGCGGCAAGCTGCCCAAAGGTGACAAGACCACGTTCAAAGAGATGGCCAATGGCGTGCCCGGCTTGGAGCTGCGCCTGCCGCTGCTGTTTTCCGAAGGCGTTGGCAAGGGCCGCCTGAGCATGCAGCAGTTTGTCGCGCTCACCGCCACCAACCACGCGCGCATGTACGGCTTTGCAGACCGCAAAGGCTCAATTGCCGTCGGGCAGGATGCCGACATCGCCATTTGGGACGCGGAGAAGCGCACCACCATCCGTGCCCAAGACATCCACGACAACGTCGGCTACACGCCTTACGAAGGCCGCGTGCTCGACGGCTGGCCGGTGACGGTGATCAACCGCGGCCGTGTGGTGGTGGCCGATGGCACGCTGCATGCCGAGCGCGGCAGCGGCCAATTCATTCCTCGTGGCATGCCCGGCCCGCTTGCCATGCCGCGCAAGCCCTCCGAGGCGATGCGCGTCTTTCAATCTTTCATCGAGCCCGCGCCGCAGTCAGGCCCGCAGCACAACCCGCCCACCAGCACACCTTCACTCTCAGGAAAACCCACATGAAACGCCCCTTCCCCATGGCCGTGGCCCAACTCGGCCCGATCCACCTTGCCGATACCCGCGCAGCCGTCGTCAAACGCCTGCTCGACCTGCTGCGTGAAGCCCACTCGCGCAGCGCCAAGTTCGTGGTGTTCCCCGAGCTGGCGCTCACCACTTTCTTTCCGCGTTACTGGATGACCGATCAGGCCGAGATCGACCGCTTCTTTGAGCGTTCCATGCCCAACGCAGATGTCCAGCCGCTGTTCGATGAGGCGAAGAAATGCGGTATCGCCTTTTATCTGGGCTACGCCGAGC
>JANOYK010000093.1:0-1858 GCA_031428855.1 Burkholderiales bacterium
ATTTGAGCGTCAGCGTGTGCTGCGGCCCGCCGTTGCCAAGCACGATCGATTCGATCAGCGCGGTCCAGTGCAGGTTGTTGACGTGATCAAGCGGCGCGCCCGCTGCAATCAGGATGCGCACCACTTCCGCATGACCCAGATGCGCGGCGGCGATCAGCGCGGTGCCGTCGTAGCGGCTGGTGATGTTGGCGGCCTTGCAACCGAGTTCGAGTGCGAGCTTGAGCGTCGGCACATCGTTGACCACTGCGGCGATGGTCACGATGTCGTAACGGTCGTGCTCCAGCGCATTCACATCGGCACCGGCGGCGGCGAGCGCGCGCATGGCATCGTGCTTGGCGAAATAGGCGGCGGCGTGCAGCGGCGTGCGCTGATAGCCGTCTCGCGCATCCACTTTTTCACCGCGTGCGGTCAGTGTTTTGATGGCCCCCGGATGGTTGGCCAGGGCGGCGGCAAACAGGCCTTTGTACCGCGCAAGCTCGCTGCGCGATGGCGCCACCTGCGCATGCGCCACACCCACCGGCACCGCGATTATTGCAGCGAGCAGCAGGTGGGCACAGATCCGCATGACTAGATATCGATGTTGATCGCGCGCAGTGCGTTGGTCTCGATGAACTGACGGCGCGGCTCTACTTCATCGCCCATCAGGGTGGTGAAGATGGCGTCGGCGGCAATCGCGTCGTCGATCTGCACCCGCAGCAAGCGCCGCACTTTCGGGTCCATCGTGGTCTCCCACAATTGCCCGGGGTTCATTTCACCCAGGCCCTTGTAGCGCTGACGTGACAGGTTGCGCTCGGCGTCGGCCAGCAGCCAATGCACGGCGCTGCGGAAATCATTGACGGTTTGCGAGCGCGCCTTGTCGCCCTCGCCGCGTTTGATGACGCCGCCAGTGCGCACCAGGTCTTTGACTTTTTGCGCGGTGACTTTGAGTTGTGCGTAGTCGGCCCCGGCGATGAAGTCGGGATCGATGATCGAATTTTTCTGGTTGCCGTGCTTGCTGCGGGTGACGCGCAGCACCCAGGATTCACGCCGCTCGTCGTAGGCTGGCGTGACGGTGACCGAGCGGTCGGTCAGCGCGCCGAGCAGGGATTGCGCCGAGCGTTGCGCCGCTTCTTCACTCGACACATCGACTTCGGCACCGTCGAGAATCGCTTTCAAAGCCGCTTCGTCGTACATGTGGCCAATGCGCTGCACTACCGCTTCGGACAGCAGGTAGTCGCGTGCCAGCGCTTCGAGTGCGTCGCCGGCAATCACGGTGGCTGCCGGGGTGCCTGCGTTGCCCGCAGCGCCGCTTGCAGTGGTGGCACTGCCCGGATTGCCCACACTGCCATTGGCAGTCAACTCCGCGCCCTGCAAAGCCGAACGCAGCAGGTATTGATTGAGTTCGTGATCGTCCTTGAGGTAACGCTCGTCCTTGCCGGCCTTGATCTTGTAGAGCGGCGGCTGGGCGATGTAGATGTGGCCGCGCTCGACCAGCTCGGGCATCTGGCGATAGAAGAACGTGAGCAGCAGGGTGCGGATGTGTGCGCCGTCAACGTCGGCATCGGTCATGATGATGATGCGGTGATAGCGCAGCTTGGCGATGTCGTAATCGTCCTTGCCCAGCCCGGCGCCAATGCCGGTGCCAAGCGCCGTGATCAGGGTGGTGATTTCGTTCGACGACAGCAGCTTGTCAAAGCGCGCTTTCTCGACGTTGAGAATCTTGCCGCGCAGCGGCAGGATCGCCTGGAACTTGCGATCACGCCCCTGCTTAGCGGAGCCGCCGGCGGAGTCGCCCTCGACCAGATAAATTTCGCATAAAGCGGGGTCTTTTTCCTGGCAATCGGCGAGCTTGCCGGGGAGCCCGAGGCCATCCATCACA
>JANOYK010000094.1:0-11277 GCA_031428855.1 Burkholderiales bacterium
TTCCAGCATGAGGCTGGCCTGAGCGCCGCTCTGGGAGCCGGTTTCAGCAACAGGGATGGCAGCGGATTGCGCAGCAGCAACAGGTCCGGGTGCCGCCTCAACAGCGGCGAGCAGCGCCGCAGCATCGACCGGCGCAGCAGCGGGAGCACCCACAGGAACAGATGCAGGAGCAGGAGCAGAAGCACCGGCAGGAACAGAAGCGGGGACAGCAGACGCGACAGCGGGAGCGGCGGTGCCATCGGCCACGGCAGCGGCAGCGCCATCGGCCACGGCAGCGGCAGCGGCAGCGGCAGCGGCAGTGCCATCAGCAGGTGCAGGCGCGCCGCCCGCAACACTGGAGTCCGTCAGCCCGGCAATATCGCCCGAGGCAATTTTGTTCAGTTCATCCGCCTGCGCCTGAAAACCCGACATCGTCTCGGTCATCGAAGTCTCGATCGACTTGGCCGCATCCTGCACGCTGGTGTGCATTTTTTTGAATTCGTCAAGCTCGATCTCGCGGTTGATGTCGGCCTTCACATCATTCACGTAGCGCTGCATGCGCCCGAGCAGCGCGCCGACGGTGCGCGCCACCTTGGGCAGTTTTTCGGGGCCGATCACCATCAGCGCCACGATGCCGATCACCATCAGTTCGGAAAAGCCGACATCAAACATGGAGAGATGTGCCTTGCACTAAGAAGAGGGGGCCGGAACGGGAAGCCGGAGCGGTGAGCCGCTAACGCCGGTGCGCAGTGAGGAGGGGTGCGCTTGCGGCGCACCCGCACCTCACTTGGCCGCGTGTCAGACCTTGCTCTTTTCTTCAGGCTTGACGTCGATGGTCTGGCCGACACGGCCAGCTTCACCCTCGGCTTCAACTTTCTTGTCGCCGGCGGCACCTTCTTTCATGCCGTCTTTAAACCCTTTGACTGCGCCACCCAGATCACCGCCCATGTTGCGCAGTTTTTTGGTGCCGAATACGAGCATGACGATGACCAGAACGATCAGCCAATGCCAAATCGATAATGAACCCATGATGCACTCCTAAAACGTGGTGTCGACGAGTGAATGCTGCGTGTACGTGAGCGTCGGTTGGATTTGTTTCTTAGCCACGTTTCCAGGGCCGGGGGCCACCCATCACATGCATGTGAAGGTGAAACACCTCTTGCCCGCCTTCTTTGCCGTTGTTAATGAGGACTCTGAAGCCGCCCTCGCTCTCCAGTTTGAGGCCTTCCTGCGCCGCCAATTTGGGAGCCAACGTCAACATTTTACCAAGCAATGCCGAATGCGTTGGCTGCACAAACACCAGCGACTCGACGTGATCCTTCGGGATCAGCAAAAAATGCACCGGTGCCCACGGGTTGATGTCGTGAAAGGCGAAAACGTCATCGTCTTCGTAGACTTTTTTTGAAGGAATTTTGCCTGCGGCGATTTTGCAGAACAGGCAGTCCGGACCATGCGCCATGTTGTTCTACCCCGATTTTGCGACGCGCAGCGCGCCCGTTACAGCTTCATGAAAAAACTTGCCACGCTCGAGAAACGGGAAATCCGAGAGCCGGTAGCCTGCGCGCATTTCCGGTTTCCCTGCGAACAAACCGGCCCGCTTCATAGCTTTCCGTTCGTTCTTGATCCGGCAATGCAATTTCATTTGAACCGCACCTTAAGACTCTCGGCGTCGCTGCGCTCACCGTCCTTGCGCGCCGCCTTTTCATCCAACCCCGACAACCCCTCGCGGCGTGCCAGCTCGTCGAGCACGTCTTGCGGCTTGAGGCCGTAGACGCTCAGCGCCAGCAGGCAGTGAAACCACAAGTCCGCCATTTCGCCCACGATCTTGGCGCGGTCACCGTCTTTACCGGCCATCACGGTCTCGGTGGCTTCTTCACCGATTTTTTTCAGCACTGCATCTTCGCCCTTGGCGAGCAGACGCGCGACGTAAGACTTTTCCGGGCCGGCGCTGCGGCGCGACTCGATTAATTCCGCCAATCGATTCAGCACATCGCTCATTTGTAGATGTCGTCCGGCGCTTTAATGACCGGATCGGTGATGATCCAGGCACCATTTTCATACTTTTGGAAAAAGCAATTGTGCCGCCCGGTGTGGCAGGCGATGCCACCAATTTGCTCGACACGAATCAGCACCACATCTTCATCGCAATCCAGACGCACTTCATGCACCTTCTGGGTGTGGCCCGACTCTTCACCCTTGCGCCACAGCTTGTTGCGCGAGCGCGACCAGTACACCGCCTGGCCGGTTTCCACCGTCAGCTTCAAGGCCTCGCGGTTCATCCACGCGAACATCAGCACCCGGTTGGTGAACACTTCCTGCGCAATCACCGGCGTGAGACCGCGTTCGTCCCACTTCACTGTATCGAGCCATGCGGCTGCCGCCTCATATGGCACACCGGGTGCGGACGGTGGCGTGGCCGCACTCACAAGCGCACCTCAATCCCGCGCGCCGCCATCCGCTCCTTGGCCTGGCGCACGGTGTATTCGCCGTAATGAAAAATACTTGCGGCCAGCACCGCATCGGCGTGGCCCTCGGTGACACCATCGGCGAGATGATCGAGCGTGCCGACACCGCCGGAGGCGATCACCGGGATCGGCACCGCGTCGGCAACCGCGCGCGTGAGGCCAAGATCAAAACCGTTTTTGGTGCCATCACGATCCATGCTGGTGAGCAGGATTTCACCGGCACCAAGCGCGGCAACTTTTTTGGCCCACTCGATCGCATCCATGCCGGTGTGATTGCGGCCGCCGTGGGTAAACACTTGCCACTTGCCCGGCGACGTTTGTTTGGCGTCGATGGCAACCACAATGCATTGCGCGCCGTGCCGCGCCGAGGCATCCGCCACCAACTGCGGGTTTTGCACCGCAGACGTGTTGATGCTGATCTTGTCGGCACCCGCATTGAGCAGGCGGCGCACGTCTTCGAGCTTGCGCACGCCACCGCCGACGGTGAGTGGAATGAACACCTGGTCGGCAACCCGTTCGATGATGTGCAGAATGATGTCGCGCGCATCGCTCGACGCCGTGATGTCAAGAAACGTCAGTTCATCTGCGCCCTGATCGTCGTATTTTTTGGCGATCTCGACCGGGTCGCCGGCGTCACGCAGGCCAACGAAATTGACCCCCTTGACCACGCGGCCATTGGTGACGTCAAGACAGGGGATGATGCGTTTGGCGAGGCTCATATAAGTTGCTCAGCGCGGATGCCGCGATGAAAGTGGTAGGTCAACGCAAAAACGTCAGCGCTTTCTGATGCGCCTGTCCGGCAGAAATGCACTGGACTTTCCCGCTGTTAATTTCCGCAGCACGCCGCGCCGCTTCGGCAAACCAGAGTTGCTCGATTTCGGTCTCGGACAGGTCATCCAGACTGGCGAGAAGCTGTGCTGCCAATTCAGATCGCTGTTTCACTGGCAGGTCGAGGACTTGCGAGCCAAGGTCTTGTGTGGTCATGGTGAAGTCCATTCATGCGCGCCGCCTATATTTAGGCCATGCCGCCAAAACCGTTGGTGAGAGCGGCTCTTGGGCCAATGCTCTCCCACCACCGCTACTTCAACGCTTCCGCCACAGCCTTTTTGAAATCGAGCTGCCCTTCGTAAATCGCGCGGCCGGCGATGGCGCCGATGACGCCATCGGCTTCCATCGCCTTGAGCGCCTTGATGTCTTTGAGGCTCGACAAGCCGCCCGAGGCAATCACCGGAATGCGGATCGCCTGCGCGAGTTTGAGCGTGGCTTCGAGGTTGACGCCGTTCAACATGCCGTCGCGGCCGATGTCGGTGTAGATGATCGCTTCGGCACCCATATCTTCGTATTTCATCGCGAGGTCGATCACGTCGTGGCCGGTGAGCTTGCTCCAACCGTCGGTCGCGACCTTGCCGTCACGCGCGTCGAGGCCGACCATGATGTGGCCGGGGAAGGCACCGCAGGCATCGTGAACGAAACCGGGATTCTTCACCGCTGCGGTGCCGATGATGACGTAGCTGATGCCGTCGTCGAGGCAGCGCTCGACCGTATCGAGATCGCGGATGCCGCCGCCCAGTTGCACCGGCACGTCACCCATGACTGCGAGAATTTGTTTAATCACGCTCTCATTTTTCGGCTTGCCCGCCACCGCGCCGTTGAGATCAACCAGATGCAGGCGCTTGCAGCCGAGTTGTTTCCAGTGACGCGCCATCGCGGCCGGGTCTTCGGAAAACACGGTGGCGTCGGACATGTCGCCTTGTTTGAGACGGACACAATGGCCGTCCTTGATGTCAATCGCGGGGATGATCAACATGATATGTGTTGTCGGTGTGGTGGGAGGGGATGGGAGAGCGCTGGAGCGGCGCTGAGCGC
Source organism: Burkholderiales bacterium (assembly GCA_031428855.1). GTDB lineage: Bacteria > Pseudomonadota > Gammaproteobacteria > Burkholderiales > JAEUOS01 > CANJDH01. The sequence goes on from JANOYK010000094.1 coordinate 4,311, forward strand.
GGGCGGCTCAAACACAGGCATTACAGGAATTACAGGAATTCGTCAGGGATTCCACGAAGCGAAGTTGGCGAACAATGCGAGGCCGGCCTGATGACTTTTTTCGGGATGAAACTGGACGCCAAAAATGTTGTCGCGCGCGATGGCACAGGTAAAGTGTACCCCATAGTCTGACACGCCCACCGTGACATCGGCGGTCTCCTGCGCCGCCGGCGCCGGATAAAAACTGTGGACAAAATAGTAGCGGCTGGCAGCGGGAACATCTTTCCATAACGCATGCGGCCGCACTTGGTGTACCTGGTTCCAGCCCATGTGTGGCACTTTGAGCGCCAGGCCATCCGCGCCGGTTTTCCCGCTGGCGAATCGCTTGACCGTCCCCTTGAACAGGCCGAGGCCAGGCGTGTTGCCTTCTTCGCTCATCTCGAACAGCATTTGCATGCCGACGCAAATACCGAGGAAAGGCTTGGTGGCAGCGGCTTCGAGCACGGCGGCCTTGAGGCCGGACGACTCCATTTCACGCATGCAATCGGGCATTGCGCCCTGACCGGGGAAGATCACGCGGTCAGCCGAGCGGATGACATCGGGGGCGGCCGAGATGACCACCTGGGCGTGGGGCGCCGCGTGCTCCATCGCTTTAGCGGCGGAGCGCAGGTTGCCCATGCCGTAATCGACGACAGCGACTTTCATGACGGAAAACTCAACAAGTCCTGGCGGAGGGAACGGTCAGAGGGATGACGCAAAGCGGTTCAGAGCGAACCCTTGGTCGAGGGAATCGTGCCGGCCGCGCGCGGATCGAGTTCCGCAGCCATGCGCAGCGCGCGCCCGAATGCCTTGAACACGGTCTCGCACTGATGGTGCGCGTTGTCGCCGCGCAGGTTGTCGATGTGCAGCGTGACCAGCGCGTGATTGACGAAGCCCTGAAAAAATTCGTGGGTGAGATCGACGTCATACTGGCCGATCATGCCACGAGTGAATTCGACATGGAATTCGAGGCCGGGCCGTCCGGAAAAATCGAGCACTACGCGTGACAAGGCTTCATCGAGCGGCACATAGGCGTGGCCATAGCGGCGGATGCCCTTCTTGTCGCCAATCGCTTTGACCAGCGCCTGGCCGATGGTGATGCCAATGTCTTCGACCGTGTGATGCGCGTCGATGTGCAAATCACCCTTGGCCTCGACTTCGAGATCAATCAGCCCGTGGCGCGCGATCTGATCCATCATGTGATCGAGAAACGGCACGCCGGTTTTGAACGACGAGATGCCGCTGCCGTCGAGGTTGAGCTTGACGCGAATCTGCGTCTCGTTGGTGTTGCGGGTGACTTCGGCGGTGCGCATGGCGGGTATACCGGTGAGGGGAAGTTTCAGCTTAGCGCAGTTTTAAGCGCGGCGAGCATGGCGGCATTTTCGGCCAGGGTGCCAACGGTGAGGCGCAGGCAGTTGTCGAGCAGCGGGTGGCCGCCGGAGAAATTTTTGACCAGCACGCCTTGCTGCTTCATGCGCTCAAATGCGCGCGTGCCCGCACCTGGCGTGCCTGCGCTGCCTGCGGCACCGTCGACACGCACCAGCACAAAATTGGCCGCACTCGGAAACTGCGTCACACCTTTGATACCCGAGAGCGCACTGACCAGATGATCGCGTTCGGCGCGCACGATGGCGGCCTGTCCGTCGAGCACTTGCTTGTTTTCGAGCAGCTTGATCGCCACCGCCTCAGAGAGCACGCTGACGTTAAACGGCGAGCGCGTCTTGTCGAACTGGTTGATCCACTCGGGGTGGCCGGCCACGTAGCCCAAGCGCACGCCGGCCATGCCGATCTTCGACACCGTGCGCAGCACCACCAGATTGTCTGCATCGGCGATGCGCGGCATGAAGGTGGCGCCGGCGAAGGGTTGATAGGCCTCGTCGATCACCACCAGCCCCGGCGCGGCGGCGATGATGCGCTCAATGTCCGCCACCGGAAACGCGTTGCCAGTCGGGTTGTTTGGATACGCGAGCCAGACCAAGGCGGGTTTGTGTTCCTGCATGGCGGCGATGAAGCGCTCAACATCGAGTGTGAAGTCAGGATTGAGCGGCACGCCGACAAACGCCAGGCGGTAGAACTGGGCGTAGAGCTGGAACATGGCGAACGATGGCGCTGGCGCCATCACTACCGCACCCTCGCGCGCAATGGCAGCGGTGATGTATTGAATGCACTCGTCCGAGCCAGTGCCGAGCAGTACCTCGCAACCAGGTGGCACTTGCATCACGTCTTTAATCAGCGCGCGCAGTTTGTGCGCGGTCGGCACCGGGTAGCGGTTCAACTCCAGGTTCGCCACCACATCGCCAACTTCTTTGGCGAGCCAATCGGGCAGGCGATAGGGGCTTTCCATCACGTCGAGTTTGACGAGGCCACTGGCGTCTGACACGTGATAGGCGTGCATGGCCTGCACGTCTTGACGGATGATGTGTTTGGCGCGGGTCATGGTTGGCTCATCGTGGGCTTACAGGCTGGGCTTACAGGCTGGGCTTACAGGCGGTACTCAGCCGATTTGGCGTGCGCGGGCAAGCCTTCGCCATGCGCCAGGGTGGCGGCGATTTTGCCGAGCGTACGTGCGCCCTCGCGCGAGACCTTGATGATCGACGAGCGTTTTTGAAAATCGTACACGCCTAACGGCGACGAGAAGCGCGCGGTGCGTGCCGTCGGCAGCACATGGTTCGGCCCGGCGCAGTAGTCGCCCAGCGCTTCGCTCGCATACACACCCATGAAGATGGCACCGGCGTGGCGGATCAGCGGCAGCAATACGTCCGGATCAGCCACGGAGAGTTCAAGGTGCTCAGGCGCAATCCGATTGGCGATCTCGCAGGCGTGCGCGAGGTCACGGGTTTTGATGAGCGCTCCGCGCCCGGTCATTGAGACGGTGATGATGGCCGCGCGCGGCATCGAGGCAATTTTCTTGTCGATGCTGGCGGCTACTTTTTCGAGATAGGCGGCATCGGGGCAGAGCAAAATCGCCTGTGCAATTTCGTCGTGCTCGGCTTGGCTGAACAAATCCATCGCGACCCAATCGGGGTCTGCCGTGCCGTCACTGATGACCAGAATTTCTGACGGCCCGGCAATCATGTCGATGCCGACCGTGCCGAACACGCGGCGCTTGGCGGCGGCAACATAGGCGTTGCCTGGGCCGGTGATTTTGTCGACTCGCGCAATCGTTGCGGTGCCGTAGGCAAGCGCGCCAATCGCTTGCGCGCCGCCGATGCGGTAGATCGTATCGACCCCGGCAATCGCGGCGGCGGCCAGCACCAGCGGGTTGGTTTCGCCGCGCGGCGTCGGCGTGACCATGACGAGTTCACCGACACCGGCCACCTTGGCCGGTATCGCATTCATCAACACCGAACTGGGATACGCGGCCTTGCCGCCTGGCACATAAAGGCCGGCGCGGTCGAGAGGCGTGACTTGCTGGCCGAGCACGGTGCCGTCGGCTTCGGTGTACTGCCATGAGGGTGTTTTTTGTTTCTCGTGATAGGTCTTGACACGCGCGGCGGCAGCTTCAAGCGCATCACGCTGGGCTGACGGAATGCTGCCCAGCGCTGCGGTAATGTCATGCGCTGAAACACGGAGATCGTTGGTGGAAGCGGCTTTGACGCCATCAAAGCGTTCCGTGTAGTCGAGCACGGCGGCGTCACCACGGGCTTTGACATCGGTCAAAATGTTTTGTACGGCGCGCTCGACCGCATCATCGGATGCTTCGGCGTAGGCCAGCAGCACCGTCAGGCGCGCATTGAAATCAGGAGCGGCGGCGTCAAGCCGCAGGATGTTCATACCGGATCAAGCCAGAGTCGCTGCGGCACCTGCAGCAGCCTCAAACGCATCCAACAGCGGCTGCACCGCAGCGTGCTTGAGTTTGAGCGCGGCTTGATTGACGATCAGGCGCGCCGACACCGGACACACTTCCTCGACCGCCTTTAACCGGTTGGCCTTGAGCGTGCCGCCGGTCGAGACCACATCAACGATGGCATCGGCCAGACCCACCAGCGGGGCCAGTTCCATCGAGCCATACAGCTTGATGAGGTCAACGTGCATACCTTTGGCGGCGAAGTGTTCGCGCGCGGTATCCACATATTTGGTCGCCACGCGAATCCGCGCGCCCGAGCGCAACGCGTTGTCGTAATCAAAGTCCTGACTCACCGCCACCATCATGCGGCAGCGCGAAATGTTCAGGTCGATCGGGCGGTACAAACCTTCGCTGCCGTGGCGCGCATCGTGTTCGAGCAGCACGTCCGAGCCGGCCACGCCCAAGTCAGCCGCGCCATACAACACGTAGGTCGGCACGTCGGAGGCGCGCACGATGATGATGCGCACATCGCTGCGGCTGGTGGCCAGAATCAACTGGCGCGAGGTTTCCGGATCGTCTGTGACGTTGATGCCGGCGGCTTGGAGCAGCGGCAGCGTCTCATCGAAAATGCGGCCCTTGGAGAGAGCGAGGGTAATCACGGCGCGGGACGTTTTGAAGTGCGGTGTAAGGGGATATTTTACCCGAGCCTGCCTGGTTGCCGCGACAATTTGCAGGGGCCGCTGCCCGGAGAAGTCCAATCCATGCGGTTTTACATGGGGTGGTAGCCCGCAAGGCGCTGCCAGAGCGGCTCTTGGGCCGATGCCCCGGTTCAAGCCGCTGCCGCGCGCAGTTCCTCGGTGGTGGTGCGCAGCCGGTCCGCCAACAAGCGGCTCATGTTGAGCAGCAGCTTACCGGCCAGCACCGGATGGCGCGCGCGCAAGGTATCGAGCGCGCTGCGCGACAAACCGTACACCACCGCATATTCGTCTGCCACCGCGTCGGCCGAGCGCGGCCGGTCTTCGACCAGCACCATCTCGCCGAACATGACACCAGGGCTGAGCGTGACCAGCCGCCGAGACTCAGCGCCGTTCTGGCGCGGCAGCTTGATGCTGATCGAGCCGCGCGCCGGCACGTAGAGCGTGTCGCCGGCATCGCCCTCGCGAAACAGATAGTCACCGGCCTCGAACACGCGCCGCTCCAGATGTTGCGCCAGCAGCGCCACCTCGGCGGCATCGCAATCACGGGCGATGCCCAGTTGCGCAATCGAGAGTTCATGGCTGGTTTCGTCATCGGCAAACGCGCTGGCGAGCAGTTGCGCCTCACACCATTCGAGCGCGTAGTCGGCATCGGCAAACCAGCGCGCCTGCGCGATGCCAGCCGCGACGCCCATGCCGGCCAGAAACTGGCCGTTGGCATCGGCTGCCGTCACATGGCCAAGCGCGGCAGTCTTGCCCTGCTTGGCCAGGCGCGCGCCGATTTGTTCGAGCAGATGTGCCCCGGTGGCATCAATCTCTGTGACACGGCGAAAATCGAAAATCACAAAGTCAGCACTGGGGGCGATCTGCTCAATGAGCAATGACACCGAATCGGCGGTGCCGAAAAACAGCGTGCGCTCGAGCTCAATGATGACAATCCGCGCGCCATGCTCACGCAGATAGGCGGTTTTTTCCGGTGTGCGCAGCTTGAGCGAGTGGCGCTTGTCGCCGCGCTGCACGCTGCGCACCACCGACTGGCTGCTCTTGCCGATGAACACGATCACGGTGGCGATCACACCGGCGATCACACCTGCCAGCAGGTTGAACGCCACCGTTGCCACCGTCACCAGCACCACAATCGCGAAGTTGATGTAAACCTCGCGATGAACATTGCGATCACGCATGCGCTTGACGATCTCGCGGGTCCAGCCGTCGAACATGGTGAAGGCAATCCAGGTCAGCACCGCGGACAGCACCACCTGCGGCAGGTGCGAGACCCAGTATTGCGCCGTCATCAGGGCCAGCAGCATGACAGCCGCATGGGTCACGCCCGAGGCGCGTCCGCGCCCGCCAGCACGATAGTTGAGCAGCGTGCGCGAGGCGGTCGCGCCGCCGAATAGCGCGCCAAACAGCCCGCCGGCCAGGTTCGAGGCCCCTTGCGCGAGCAACTCGCGATTGGCTTCCGGGCGCTGCCCGGAGAGCTGGCCCACCGCTACCGCACACATCAGCGAGTCGAGCGCCCCCAGCATCGCCAGCACTGCAATCGAGGGGGCCACCAGCCACAGCGATTGCCAGGTTTCCGGCTGCAACGCCGCCGCCGCAATCTGGCTCGCATATACCGGCGCGGGGAACGCGGCCGGAATCGCTCCCACCACGGCCCCTAGTGCGAGCACGCCCAGATCTTGCGCCGGCCAATAACGCAACAGCAGGTAATAGAACAGTGTGCCGGCCAGCACTGCGACAATCGCAGCGGGCACGCGCGGCCAGCGGCGGCCCACCTGCCACAGAGTGAGCATGGTGGCCAGTGCCAACGTGGTGGTTTCCGGCTGCAGCTGCGCTACAACCGAGGGCAAGTCCCACCAGTCAATGTTGCTCTTGAGACCGGCCAGCACCGGCAGTTGTGACACCAGAATCAAAATGGCGAGGCCATTCATGAAACCGGCCACCACCGGGTGCGGAATAAATTTGATGTAGCCGCCGAATCCAATCAGGCCAAACACGATTTGCAACAGCCCGGCCAGCGTGACCGCAAAAAAGCACAACACCAGCACCCGTGCCACGCCGGTCTCGGAAAGCACAAAGCCCGCGCCATGCAGCGCGCTCTCGCGCGCCATCAGCGCTGCCACCATCAGCGCCATCACCAGCGAAAACGAAGAGCGCGGCCCGCCAACACCAAAGCGCGTGCCGCCCAGCAAGGCTACCAGCAAGCCCGACACGATCGAGCAGTAAAACCCGGCGAGGATGCCGAAGGTGAGATAACCCGCGCCGAGCGGCGCGAAAGCGAGCGCGCCGATGGTGATGGTTTGCGGCAGGGCGACGATGCCGGAAGTCACACCGCCGGCCAGATCACCTTTGAAGGCGCGCCATCGCTCGCTCATGACTGGCTCACTTCCCTCGCAGATCCATCGGGGCTGCGCACGGGCCGCTCACAGCGGGTGTCATCTCATTTTTGGCGCGTAACCCGCGC